>JAJYAS010000016.1 GCA_021779415.1 Bacillota bacterium | reverse complement strand
ATAGTATTGGTAGGAATTCTAAAGACCAGATCAGCGTGGGCATTAGCACTTTAGCGGAGATGAATATCGAAATCGTTCGTAATATGAGAGCTAGGGGCAAGTTTAGTAATAGCGAACTGGCATTGAAGCTCGGTATTAGCAGGCCTACACTGTCAAAAATGTTAAATTACAATTAGAATTAGTATTTATAAAAGAGCATAAGGCTGCAAATGTTTGCAGCCTTATAATATTTTTCGGCACGGAAATTGCATACATTAACTGAATAATTAGAAAAGTATGTCCTTGTAATTTTAATATGAGAGGAGCTTGATATGCGTTATGAACCGAACTGAAGTCTTACGAGTACAACGTGAAAAGGTTTTAATTAACTTAGCAGAAAATCATGAAAATCGGGCGAAATGGCTAACTGTACTGATGGACATTGACGATGAAATGGAAGAACTCGAAATAATGAGCACAAAGCTAATTGATCAAACCGAAATTAAGTGGAGCTAATTGTCATCAGAGCGAAAGATACCCCCGAGAGTATCGACTTTCTTAAAACGGATCCTGCCTTGGCATCATTTTTCATTTGATGCTAAGGCTTTCTTTATGTGCTAGGCATAGGCGTCGATTACAGTGTGGGGAAAAATTCTTTACAAGAGAGGAAAGAATTTTTCCAGTTGATATATAATTTTGCACCCCTAGTCTTAATATTTCGTTGCAGTTAGCGGTGTTGACACGTGTAAGTTTCTTGGCATGTAGATTGCATTATATTAAAAATATACTGAATAGTTAAAAAGTTATAAACAAAGGAGGGAGTATTTACTGAAGTTTAAGAAGGTAGGCGTTCTTAGTTGGGCTGACAGCACGGAAGTAGTTTGATGATCAAAGTTACGAAAGGGGAGACAAAGAATATGGAAAGATGGAAGGAAATTGGGCGCATTCCCGCGCCCGCTTTAATGCCAACGTATGGGCCACTCACGGGCATGAGAGTGTTGATGACGGGTAGTATTGTTGCTGCTCCATTTGCAGCATCTATGCTAGCAGAATATGGGGCTGAGGTGATTCATGTTGAACGTCCAAACGTTGGGGATCCTTACCGCGAACAGGCTCCTGTGATTAAGCGTGGTGACAGGCAAGTCAGTGCCGGTTGGATTCAAGAAGCAAGGAATAAGCTTAGTTTAACCCTTGAAATAAATCTCAAAATCCCAGAATCTAAAGAGATCTTTCTATCTCTGATCAAGAATTGTGATGTTTGGGTGGAGAATATGGTTTGGACTGAGAAGTTGGGAATAACCGAAGAGCTGTTGTTAGAAGTAAATCCTAAGTTGGTCATTGCTCATATCAGTGGCTTTGGGAGGCCACAGTTTGGCGGTGTTCCCTCTGAGTGCGACAGGCCTTCGTACGATCCCATTGGTCAAGCCGAGGGCGGCTATATGCATATAAATGGTTTCCCCGAGCCATCTCCTCCATCTCACGCCGCCACATTTATCAACGATTACTTGACTGCCATGTTCGCAGTCAACGGAGTTCTGATGGCCTACATCCACGCTCAAAAGACAGGCCAGGGTCAGGCTATTGACATTGCTCAGATCGAAGCCATGAGTAAGTGCCTTAATGACACCTTCGTACAGTATTTCTTGCTAGACAAAATTCGGGAAAGAAAAGGCAATAAGGTAGCAATCTTCCAACCTGGTAACCTGTTCAAAACAAAGGATGGCAAATACTTATACATTGGCGCCTATGGTCCTGCAGTTTATGGGCGATTTGTTAAAGCGCTTGGCCTCGACCTGAACAAGTACACACACGAAGCGGCCGGTGGTTCAGTGGAAGCGATAAACTCTGAAATGGGCCTTGAGCTTAATCGTATTGCTACTGAATGGGTAGCGGCGCACGAAGCGGAGGAAGGAAAGCAGTACTTGCTGAGCTTGAAGGTTCCCTGCGGGATCGTGAGGACCTCCGCTGATTTGGCGGCCAATGAGCATTACCAGAAGCGCGGAAATTTCATTGAGTATAAAGATGAGACCATGGGGGAGACAGTGAAAGCCTTTGGGTTCTGCCCGAAGATGAGTGAGACACCGGCACAAGTATGGCGAGGAGCGCCGAACCTTGGGCAGGATACCGAAGTTATTCTCAATACACTCCTCGGTTATAGTGATAGTGAAATTGCTGCTTTTAGGGACAAAGGCATTATCTAGGGGTCCGTGCTTCAACAATGATGCGGAAAAAGACCATAGATTAAGGAACGGATTGCTAGCCTGAACGGATCAGATTGGAAAAATAAGGGAGGCAACAAAGAAATGGAGAAGACTTCAATTTCTGAGATTGTTGATAGATTAGGGGTCTCAAAATACACCTTTAGAATTTACTTTTTAATTGGGCTTGCCCTTATTTTTGCTGGTTATAATTATATGATTGTTTCATATACAATGCCACAGATGGCTAAGGAATGGACTCTGACGAAGGTTCAAATGGGAAGTCTTTCTTCGTGGAGCATTATTGGTTTATTAATTGGGGGACTGGGTGCAGGAGTTATTTCTGATCGCATCGGGAGAAAAAATACTCTTGCTATCTTTGTTGTCGTCTTTTCCCTGCTAACATTTCCTGTTTATTTTGTGCAAAGTTTCCAGGGATTTGCTCTTCTAAGGATCTTAGGTGGTATCGGGTTTGGTGCATGTATACCAATTGCCGTAACTATGATGTCTGAGAGTTCGCCAACCAAAAACAGGGGTTTTTTTACCTCATCAATTATGTCTTTTTATGTGTTAGGCTGGGTGCTGGCGGGTATAGTGGCCATGTATGTGGTTCCCGTATATGGATGGAGAGTTTGCTATCTTGTAGGAGGGATACCTGCTTTGTACGCGTTTGTTTTGGTGGCTGTACTTCCTGAATCGTCTCATTGGCTTTTAGGTAAAGGACGAGAAAAAGAAGCAATAGAGTTAATTAAACACATGGAAATTGCTTCAAATGGTGTAGCGGGTGAATGGGCTCCTGGTAGTTTAGTTGCACCACCTCCTCCCAAAAAAATCGGGGTAAGCGCTCTGTTTTCTCCAGAATATCGCCAGGCAACGATGGCTCTTTGGGTCATATACTTCATGGGCTCAGTGGTAATATATGCAATTAATGGCTGGTTGCCAACCCTTCTCGTTGGAAAAGGGTATGGTTTAGTGAAGGGTTATTCTTTCGCCGTTTTACAAAATGTCTTAGGAGCAGTTGGTGGCATGGGCACTGGTTATGTAGCAGATATCATTGGACGCAGAACCAATGTAATTTTCGGTTGGATCTTTACAGCTCTGGCCATTCTCCTACTAGGAGTTGCTACAAACCAATGGCAAGTGGTTATTTGTGGAATGTTAGTAGGTTTGGCAATGAATTGGGGGCTAAGTGGAACACAGCCGCTCCTTGCTGAAGGGTACCCAACCGAATTTAGAAATACTGGAGTTTCCTCGGCTCAGGCATTTGGACGCGTTGGAGGATTTCTCGGCCCCATCGCCGGAGGATATATACAACAGATGGGTGTTGGTTTTACTGGTACGTTCGTATTCTTCGCTATTCCAGCCGTAATAGCTTCTATTGTAGCCTTTCTCTTTATTGTTGAAACGAAAGGAAGAAGTATCGAAAGCATTGGCCGAATAAATGCTTAGGAAGTATTGCGGTATTTATGGAAAAAGGAATTCTAACTTCACAGATAAGGAGATCCTTAAAATAATTCTATGGAAGTGAGCGTGAAATAAATGAGTAACTTGCCAAAAGGAGGAAGCTTCCTCTTTGGTCAAACTAACCCACAAGATATTTTCACCCCTGAGGATTTCACTCTTGAGCATAAAATGATATATCGAACTGCTGCAGGTTTTGTTACGGATAGTGTTCTAACCAGAATGGATGAACTGGAAGCCAAAAAAGAAGGCCTGATCAGAGAGCTTCTGGAGGCAGCCGGAGAGTTGGGTCTTAACGGCGCCGATATTTCGGAAGACTATGGCGGCATGGAGATGGATAAAATCAGTACCACGATCATTGCCGAGTGTATGGGGCGGTCCGGTTCTTTTGCCATGACCCAGGGCGGTCAGACCGGTATCGGCAGTATGCCCATTGTTATGTTCGGTACCCATGAACAAAAGAAAAAGTATCTGCCGGGAATAGCCACTGGCGAAAAAGTCGGGGCCTATGCTTTGACTGAACCGGGAGCGGGGTCAGATGCTTTGTCTGCTAAGACTAGGGCAGAATTAAGTCCCGATGGTAAATATTACATTCTAAACGGAACAAAGCAGTTTATTACTAATTCTGCAATGGCAGATATATTTATAGTTTACGCCAAAATAGATGGGGATAAGTTCACTGCTTTTATCGTC
This sequence comes from Bacillota bacterium, assembly GCA_021779415.1. Next base: position 10,388 of record JAJYAS010000016.1, on the reverse strand, counting down.
GATGGAGATTCTGGGGGACTTTCAACTGGCGCAGAAGAAAAGAAAATGGGGATTAAAGGGTCTTCCACTCGGTCTGTAATCTTCGAAGATGTCAAAGTGCCAGTAGAAAATCTGTTATTTGAAATCGGCAGGGGCCATGTAGTGGCTTTTAATATCCTGAACTTGGGTCGTTATAAACTATCTGCAAATTCTGTGGGTAATGCCAAGTTTGCCCTAGAACTGGCTGCCACCTATGCCAATGAGCGCAAGCAGTTCGGCACCCCCATTGCGAATTTCGGTCTGATTAAGGAGAAACTGGCCGAGATGGCTATTAAAATCTATGTGACAGAGAGCATGGTTTACCGCACTGGTGGTCTGTTAGAAAACATGATGGACAGTCTGGATACTTCAGGTGATGACGGGGGGCAAGTAGCTGCCAAGGGTATTGAAGAATACGCTCTAGAGTGCTCAATGAACAAAATTTTTGCCACAGAAGCTCTAGCCTATGCTGTAGACGAAGGGGTGCAAATCCATGGTGGGTATGGGTTTAGTGCAGAATACACCATTGAGAGGCTTTATCGGGATGCTAGAATTTATCGTATTTTTGAAGGGACGAATGAAATTAACCGTACAATAATCCCCGTTACCTTGATGCGCCGTGCAGCAAAAGGGGATTTGCCTCTTCAAGAATCCGTCGAAAAACTTAAGGAAGAAATCGCAGCTGGAAATTTGGTCAGAGAAGGGGAAGCAGGGCTAGTACAGGCAGGAAAGGATATCTTCCTGCTGACGATGGGCGCAGGAATTCAGAAGTATGGGAAGGATTTACCAAAACAACAAGAAATTATTGGAAGGTTAGCGGATTTAGCTATTCAGGCTTTTGCAATCGAGAGCGCTTGGCTTAGGGCCCAAAAGGCCGTGGCGAATGAGGGTGAGACCAAGGCAAAACTAAAGCTTAGTATGGCTATGGCCTACATTAATTCAACTGTCGGACTTCTGGAATATACGGCCAAAGAAACTTTGACGGCCCTTGCTGAGGGCGAGGAATTGACACACCTGCTGGACAATCTTCAGAGGCTGACCAAGTATACTACCAGGAACACTGTGGCGTTGAGACAGGAGATCGCAGCAGCTATTTCAGAAAACGGTAAGTATTTGGTGTAGCTAGAGTAGGCTTTGGGTGCTAGGGTATACCATGTTTGAAATAGGAGCCTTCAGGGGTGTAGTAGAAAAGTATTCACCCCCTGAAGGCTATATTTAATTGGTCGTGCTATTCTCCATTCATGCAAGACCCTTAGGGAAGGTGATAATGTGGCTTCTGAAGAAGGAAGGACAAATCTTAGGCAACAAGTCTCTTCTACGAATAAATTAAGAAAAACCTACGGACAGCAGTTGTTACAACAGATTATTGATAATTCCTATGATTCAATATTTGTAACAGATAAATTTGGCAACGTACTTCTAGCTAATGCAGGGACAGGGATATTTATGGAATACAGGACTGAAGAATTGATAGGGAAAAATGTTAGAGATCTTGTAAAAAAAGGTATATATGATTGGTCTCCAACTTTGAAGGCGATAAAAACACGTGCTGTTGTATCAGGTATTCTAAGAAACGCTCATGGAATTCAACATCTGGTTACCAGTAAGCCGCTGATGGATGAAAAGGGCGACATTATTATGATTATTACCAATGGACGCAATGAAGATTTGGATGATAATTATATGGCGGCCTTAGAAGAAGAAAGAAAGACAGTTAGACGATATAAAAGTGCGGTTGAATATTTAAGTGAAGTGATAGAGAATAAAGAACCAGTGGCTGAGAGTCAACAAATGCGTAATATTATTAAAGTAAGTAATGTCATAGCAAAAACCGATAGTACTGTCATGTTGATCGGAGAGACGGGCACTGGTAAAGAAGTAATGGCAAGGCATATACATCGAACTAGTCATCGGTTCAAAGAGACTTTTATCCCGGTGAATTGTGCAGCGATTCCCCATGATTTACTGGAGTCGGAATTCTTTGGCTATGTACGAGGAGCCTTCTCAGGAGCAAATCCGCAGGGAAAACCGGGGTTGTTTGAAATTGCCGATAAAGGAACGTTGTTTTTGGACGAAATTACTGAATTGCCTTTAGCGATGCAGTCTAAGTTGCTAAGAGTTTTAGAATCCAATGAAGTAAAAAGGTTGGGTGATACGAACAGTTACCATGCAAATGTTCGATTTATTGCTGCTACAAACAGAGACTTAAAAGCAATGGTTGATCAAAAATTGTTTAGAAGCGATTTATACTATCGTCTTAATGTAATACCTATTAATTTACCATCTCTAAAAGATCGGCATGAAGATATTATTGCCTTTGCTTATAAATTTTTAGAGGAATTGAATAGAAAATACGGTCTTAAGAAGACATTTTCTACGCAAGCGACTCAGGCCTTTTTAAACTATAGTTGGCCAGGGAATGTTCGGGAATTGCGTAATGTTATCGAGAGATTGGTTATAACGTCCACCAGTGACGTTATAAATTTTGAGAATGATACCCTAGTAAAGAGCAAAGTACGTTTAGAGTTGGAAGAATGTTCGCCGGAAGTAAAAAGACCTTTTCAAAGGACTTTAAAGAGTGTTAAAAAAGCAGTGGAAGAGAAGTATATTAATCAGGTGCTGGCTGAATGTGGCGGTAGGGTAAGCGAAGCAGCCATGCGCTTAGGAATCCATAGCAGCATGCTGTATCGGAAGAGAAATCATAGATGAAAATGAAAGAGGAAATAAGTAGTGTAGGTTGCATAACGAATAAATGTAGCTAAAATGCAGTAAAATGGTTGCATTTATGAAAACTCATTAAAGATTACCATTAAGTATTTGAAAAAATCAGAAATTTTCCCATTTCCGTAAGGCTGAATTTACTAATTATATAGTAAATTCAGCCTTATTTGTTTATTTTAATTAATGTTGTTCGGTACCAGGCGAATTGGTATAGGTCTTGCTTATATTTATCATCACGTGACTTAAATAAACAATGACTAGGGGGGATCTAGTATCGATAGGATAATGACTCGTAATCTTGCGATTAGAGAATTTACAGATTAAAGGAGGCATTTGAATTTGGCAAGTAATTTTTTATATAGTTCCCAGGACCATAAGTTTATTATCAAGGAATGGCTGAAAGGGGAAAAAATCTTAGGCCTGAACCGTTTTAAGGATTATTTAAGTGTAGATGACGTGGACCAGATTCTTGATCAGGCCCTAAAGGTCTGTAAGGACGTGGTGGCTCCAACCAATGACGACGGTGACCAAATAGGTACAATATTTAGTGAAGGCAAAGTAGTTGTCCCAGAATCCTTTCATTATGCCTATAAGTTTTTCCAAGAAAATGGCTGGGGTTCAAGCAACAAGGATGTTACCGGTGAAGGTGCTCTTCCTAGTATTTTATTTGGGGCTGTGCGCGAGTATTTAATTGGGGCCAATCCGAGTTTAGAAACATATATAGGATTGATCGGCGGGATAGCTGCAGTGATACAAGAATATGGCTCCAAGGAACAGGTCGATTTATTCACAGTCAAAATGTTTCAGGGCGTTTGGAGTGCCACAATGGCCTTGACAGAATCGGGTGGAGGCTCTGACGTGGGTGATATGCTCACAAAAGCCTATCCGACTGAAAAACCGTCAATTTATAAAATCAAAGGGACAAAATGTTTTATTACTGCGGGAGATCATAATCTTACCGAAAATATTATTCACTTGGTACTGGCCCGAGTTGATGGAGCTGCGAGAGGTACTAAGGGCCTGTCCTTGTTTATCGTGCCCAAGATTTGGGTTAATGCCGACGGTAGTTTGGGAGAAGCGAACGATGTAGCAACGGTCGGGATTGAACACAAATTGGGATATAAGGGTTCTGCAACGGCTGTTCTAAGTTTCGGTGAAGAAGGCACTTGTAAGGGGCATCTCTTGGGCGAAGCACCTGGCGCCAGTGGCATTGGGCAAGGCATGGTCCAGATGTTCAAGATGATTAACGAGTCCCGAATCAACACTGGTCAAAGCGCCTTGGCCGTGGCAACTGTTGCCTATAATAATGCGGTCGGGTATGCACGGGAACGGGTTCAGGGGAGGCTGTTCACCGATCCAAAGAGCGGAAGGGTTCCCATTATCCAGCATGAGGATATAAGGCGCATGCTTTTAACCCAAAAAGCAGTGTTGGAAGGTATGCGGTCAATGATTTTTAAAGGTCACTATTATATGGATCTAATTACATTCAGTCAGGATGAGTCTGATGTTCGGGAAGCAAAGCGCAGAATTGAGGTAATTACTCCGCTGATTAAGGCCTATTGTTCTGATCAGGCTTGGGGTCTTATAGCTGAGGCTATCCAAGTTTATGGTGGGTACGGCTACACTGAGGAGTATCCGGCGACGCGCCAGGCTCGGGACAGTAAGATTTACTCTATTTGGGAAGGAACTAATTTTATTCAATCATTGGATTTAGTCGGCCGTAAATGGAAACTCGATGGGGGCAATATATTCAAGGAGTGGTTTGTTGAATTAGATCAGTTTATTGATGAGAACAAACATAATAGTGAATTTACACGTGAATTTGAGATTCTATCTCAAGCCGTTCAAGCTTATAGAGAAGTGCTTAATGTGCTACAAAGTTACTTTATCAGTAATCCGAGGTTCGTCCCTCTATATTCTACGCGGGTCCTAAGGGTTACCGCCGAACTGTATGCTGGTTGTCTTTTAATGCAGCAGGCTTTGGTGGCTAAGCATAACATGCTTGAATCCAGTGTCAATCAAGGTTTTTATACTGGTAAAATCTATAGCGCAAGGTTTTACGTCAGAAATGTTGTCCCTGATGTCATGGCCACTCTCCAGGTCATAAAAGAGGGAGACAACTCCGCCATAGATATCCCGGAAGACGCTTTTTAAGTTTCTTCAGCGAAGAAAGATATTAGAATATGGATAAAGTTAAAGGGAATGATTCAGGTATTTCGAAGACATCGATACAGCGGTAAAACTCGGTTTCAACTATCCCATGGGCCCCTTTGAGATGTATGATTTTGGTGGGATTGATCTTGCCGCTATTGTTATGGAATATTTCACTGACGAATTCCGGAATAACCAGTACGCGACGCCACAGGTAGTCAAACAAATGATCGGGGCAGGTAAGCTTGGTCGCAAAAGTGGTGAAGGGTTCTATAAATATTAACTTGTGCTTGGCAAAGCGCGCAATCAATATCGGCTTGGACACAGACTTGGTTAATGGTTGTGCCATGGAGACTCATCTTTTTGGAATAGCTGTCGGCACTGAGGATGCCAAGGAAGGAACGGGAGCATTTTTAGATAAACGCCAAGCTCGATTTAAAGGGCGATAAGTAGGAAACTTAGGACCTGATCCTTTTTATAAGCACCATACGCACAGGCGGAGGTAGAGATATCCTAATCAATGGCGGTGTGTTTGAACAATTAAAAGGGAGTGAGAGAATGGCTAAAGTTATTAGACCGGAGGAAGTGCGGAACTATATAAAAGATGGCAACACAATTTATATAACGGGATTTGCAAGTGGGTATGCGGAAGACGTGCTTATTGCTATTGAACAAAGTTTTCTTGAGACAGGTCACCCGCGTGATCTAACGACTTACCATCCAGCTATCGGTAACTTTAATGACCGAGGCATTCATCAATTGGCCCATGAAGGGCTACTTAAGAGAGTGGTCGCGGCACATTATAAGTGTGCAGGGCCCAAAGTATGTAAGTTCGTAAGCGAAAATAAGTTTGAGGCTTATAACTTGCCTATGGGAATAATATACACCATGTCCCGTAACATTGCCGCTCACCGACCAGGGATACTAACAAAGGTAGGACTGGGAACTTTTGTAGATCCCCGAGTAGAGGGAGGTAAGATTAATCAAAAGGCCAGAGAAAATGAAGATCTTGTAAAGGTCGTCCAATTTGACAATGAGGAATGGCTCTATTATAAGCTACCTAAAATTGACGTTACCCTCATCCGTGGTTCAGTGGCTGATGAAAATGGTAATATCTCATTTTATAGGGAAGCTATTCATGTAGATTGGTTTTCGGCCGCCCAGGCTGCTAAAGCAAGCGGTGGCATAGTTATAGCTCAGGTTGAAAATATTGTAAAAGCTGGAACCCTGCACCCCAAAGACGTGAGAGTTCCAGGTCTGGTCGTTGATTACCTAGTAATTGGTAAGCGAGAGCACCACTATCAAACCGTTTTAGAATATTTTAGCCCTACTTACAATGGAGATATAAAAATTCCTATCAATTCGGCAATGCTACGAGAGATGGATGAACGAAAAATTATTAGTAGGAGAGCTGCTTTAGAATTAACCCTTGATGTAGCTGTTAATCTGGGGATTGGGATGCCGGAGGCTGTATCAGCGGTAGTGGCGGAGGAAAATGTTACTCACCTTTTGCATCTGACAACTGAATCAGGCGCGATTGGGGGCGCACCAGCACCAGGTTTGGAGTTCGGTCATGCTATTAACGCTGATGCTGTCATTGGATCGCCAAATCAGTTCGATTTCTATGATGGAGGCGGACTAGACGTGGCTTTTCTGGGAGCAGCGGAGATCGACCGCTATGGCAATGTCAATGTTAGCAAACTAGGGTCGACCCCAATTGGCTGTGGAGGGTTTATCAATATCACTCAAAATGCCAAAAAGTTAGTGTTTTGTGGAACTTTTACTACCGGTCGGCTTGCCATAAAGATTGATGATGGTAAATTAAATATTGTGCAAGAGGGAAAAAATAAAAAGTTTATCGCAGATGTACAACAAATAACCTTCAGCGGTAAGTATGCTGCCAGTGTAGGGCAGCACGTTTTATTTGTAACTGAGAGAGCAGTTTTTCAGCTTACACCGGAAGGCTTGGAATTGATTGAGATCGCTCCAGGGGTTGACCTTGAAAAGGACATTTTGAAGCTTATGGATTTTAAGCCGATTATAAAGGATGTCAGAATGATGCCTCAGGAGATTTTCCAGGAGGCATGGGGAGGGTTGGCTGAAATTATCTCATCAACACAAAGAAGCACGTCATAAAAATTGCATGCAAGTATCGTTAAACTACAATAAATCTTAAAAGCTTTTTAAGGTTTATTGTAGTTTTTGCTGCCTTTTTGGATAGGGAAGTTGTGTACAGGTGAAAAATTCTTTACAAGAAGAGGAAAAAAATTTTACAATTTATGTTTGATGTACAGACATATTGTTTCAGTTTAGTTGCCCCATTGGGGTGTCGATACAATTGATCAGCCTGGCATGGGAATTGCATGTATTACAATTAACTGAATAATACAAAAGATATACCCGAAAAAATCGAAGGAGGCTGTACTCAACATTACCAATACTTTGGATGCAAGAATTGCTGAATTTATCTTAGGGAGGTATGCATGATGTCAATTAAGAAAATTGGGGTTTTAGGTGCAGGTTCAATGGGTGGCGGAATTGCCCACCTGGCAGCAGTGAAGGGTTTCGAGGTTGTCCTCTGTGACGTGGAACAGCGTTTTGTCGAAGGAGCGGTAAAGCGTATAGCGGGTTTTATTGATAAGAGCATCGAGAAGCAGAAAATGACGGTTGATGAAAAAGAGGCGGTCTTGAAACGGATCACTATTACCACCAATATGGAGGACTTTGCTTCAGTTGATTTGGTAATTGAGGCTATTTTCGAGGATTTGGAAGTCAAGAAGAGTGCTTTTGAAAAACTGGATAAAATTTGTGGCCCTGAAACAATCTTTGGCTCTAATACCTCTTCAATGTCGATCACCACTTTAGCTTCCGCCACCTCCCGTCCTGATAAGGTCGTAGGGTTGCACTTCTTTAATCCACCCTTGATTATGCGTTTGGTTGAAGTTATCCGGGGTTATTACACAAGCGATGAGACTGTGAAGTTGGCATCAGAGGCTGCTCAAGGTATGGGCAAGACCCCTGTGGTGGTCAAGAAGGACACTCCGGGTTTTATAGTTAACCGCATTATGATGCCCCAGTTCCTCGAGGCCATTCGCATTGTAGAAGAAGGAATAGCCACTCCGGAGGACGTTGATACAGCTGTTAAATTGGGTCTGAACTATCCAATGGGTCCCTTCGAACTCATGGACTTTACCGGCGTTGAAATCTCAGTTCATGTAGCAGATTATTTATTCAATGAATCAAAAGATATGAAATGGAATCCTCCTCAGACTATTAAAGCATTGGTACGAGCTGGGCGCCTAGGCAAGAAGACTGGTGCAGGGTGGTATGATCACAAAAAATAGAGTTAAATACGAAATTAACCCAAAGGAGGATGTACTCGTTGGAAATTAAGAGGGTTGCTGTTCTTGGTGGGGCTGGCACTATGGGATCCGGTATTGTGCAAACGATTGCTCAAGCAGGCATTGAAGTCCTACTATTTGAGACCGATTTGAAAGTTGCGCAAAAGGGTAAATCTAAGCTCGAAAAAGTTGTACAAAAACTCGTGGAAAAAGGCAAAGTATCAGTCCAAGAAAAGCAGAATATGCTCGATAGGGTTGTATTATGTGACAACTATCAGGCAATGGCTGACGTAGATTTGGTTGTTGAAGCTGTATTTGAGAATATGCAGTTGAAGAAGGAAATTTTCAAACAGCTCGATGAGGTTATTAAACCTGAGGCCATCTTGGCCAGTAACACTTCGGCATTGTCACTGACAGAAATAGCTAGCTCTACCAAAAGACCGGAAAAAGTTATTGGGTTGCATTTTTTCAACCCTGTGCCCGTCATGAAACTGGTCGAGCTAGTAATGGGTCTGGCAACCAGTGAAGAGATCTATCAAGCAGCCGCCGCCTTTTGTGAACAAATTGGCAAAAAAAGCATCAGGGCGAAAGATACCCCTGGGTTTTTGGTGAACTATCTTCAGATTCCGTTGCTTAACGGGGCGGTAGCAGCGTACGAGGCTGGATTATCCTCGGCAGAGGATATCGATAAGGCTTGTGTATTGGGGATGAATCATCCCATTGGTCCGCTTGCTTTGTTAGATCTTATAGGGCTCGACACAGCCTTGGACGTATTCAACGTTATGTACGAAGGGACCGGAGACATGAGGTTTTGGCCGCGTACGCTTCATAAGCGGTTGGTTCAAGCTGGACATCTCGGTCGTAAAACAGGGCAAGGCTTCTATACCTACAATCAATAGACATGGGAGGAAGTAAAAATGGCTGAAAACAAGGTTGTTGAACTCACAATTGATGAAAGCGTAGGAGTTATCACCATCAATAATCCCCCCGTTAACGCTCTTACCCTCGATGTCAGAGAGCAATTAAAGCAAGTTCTGCAGGAAGTAGAGGGTAGTAATGAGATAAGGGCCTTGGTGATTACTGGGGCTGGGCCAAAGTTTTTTGTTGCAGGTGCAGACATTAAAGATTTTCCTAAACAAATGGAAAGCGGTCCGCGAGAAAATGCAACTATCTATAAAGAAATGTTTACCTATTTGGAAGAAACACCTATGCCTGTCATCGCAGCATTGAATGGTCTGGCCCTGGGTGGAGGGTGTGAGTTGGTTTTGGCATGTGATCTCAGAATAGCCGATGAAAAGGTGAAACTCGGTTTGCCGGAAGTGACCCTGGGATTGATTCCAGGACTGGGTGGCACGCAAAGATTGGCGAGATTGATCGGGCAGTCTAAAGCAAAAGAACTGCTGTTTACAGGCACAATTATCTCTGCCGAAGAAGCCTTGCGGATTGGTCTGGTAAATCAAGTGGTCCCACAAGGTACAGCATTAGAGGAAGCGCTCAAGTTAGCAAAAAAGCTCGCCAAGGGGGCCGGCGTGGCCATGGCTTATGCGAAGCATCTCGTTAATAAGGGAACTGAACTTCCATTGCAAGATGCAATGGAAATGGAAATGCAACATGTTGAAAAGATCTTCCATACAGAGGATCTTCAGGAGGGCCTCGAGGCATTTATTAATAAACGACCAGCAGTGTTTAAGAATCAGTGAACCTTAGGAAGGAATTTTAGAGGGTACTATCTCGAAAACCGGAGTTGGAAGCAAATATTTATCTTACAAGGGGGTTATTCAAATGTATTCAAAAGCTTATATTCCATATGGTGGTTACTACAGTACACCCTTTGTTCGCTGGCAGGGGAGTCTGCAAAATGAGCATGCGGTTGAATTGGCAGGGTCAACCACCAAAAAGTGGCTGGCAACCAAAGAAATAGATCCAAGGATCTTCGAATACCTTGTTTTTGGTAAAACCATTGGACAACTGTATACTTTTTACGATGCTCCTTGGGCAGCGACTCTTATGGGAGCTCCAGATATTCCTGGTATGCATATTACTCAGGCATGCTCTACTTCCACTACTGTTTTAAATCAAGCGGCTACATCGATCGAGACAGGTCTTTATGAAACCTCATTTTGCATGATGACAGATCGTTGTTCCAATGGACCTTTC
>JAJYAS010000584.1 GCA_021779415.1 Bacillota bacterium | reverse complement strand
TGAACGGAAGTTTGCTATCTGCTTACGTAAATACGTCGCGCTCGTGTCACACTGCGTCCCGGTCTTGGGTCGAGGAACGGAGGACGTGAGATGGACCGTTTGGGGTGGACGGCACACTTCGTGTGCACCGTCTGCGTGCAAGGTGTGGTCGGTGGCTTGAACGGAAGTTTGCTATCTGCTTACGTAGATACGTCGCGCCGTGTCACACTGCGTCCCGGGCCTGGGTCGAGGAACGGAGGACGGGGGATGGGCCGTTTGGGTGGACGGCACACTTCGTGTGCACCGTCTGCGTGCAAGGTGTGGTCGGTGGCTTGAACGGAAGTTTGCTAAACTACTTACGTAGATACGTCGCGGGGTGGGTGTTTGCCTTTCATCGTTGGTGGAGGGATTAAAATGTATAACGAAATTATAGATTACACAAAATAGAAAGGGTGAGTGCGTGGCCGTTTACCATGCGGACGCGTTAGTGATCCGTAGTCGGGAATTTGGGGAGTCGGATCGTGTGCTCACTCTTTTTTCCCGTGAGATGGGGAAGCTTCAAGCTGTGGCAAAAGGGGTGCGCAAGCCCAAAAGTCGCCAGAGGGCTGGGGCGCAGTTGTTTACCTATGGGGATTTTCTTATTCATAAGGGAAAGACGTTGGACACAGTTAGTCAGTGTAGCGCTAAAGAGAGTTTTGCGCACTTATGGAATGATCTTGATCGGTCGTTCGCCGCTACGGGAATCGTGGAACTTTTAGATATTTCGACGATTCCGGCGCAACCTAATAGGGAACTTTTTGCACTTACTTTGACGTGCTTATTTCTTCTGGAACAGTTTGAGGCTTCCCTTGTCCTCGGAGCGTACGCTTTGCGTTTGATGACGTTGTTGGGATATCGGCCGCGTTTAGGGGAGTGTGCAGAGTGTGGAGTTAGTATAAGTGGGGATCGCCTATTTTTTAGTTCGGATGCTGGTGGTACGCTTTGTGGTAATTGTCGGGAGACCTATTACGGACGCTGGATTCGGGCGGGTAGTGTGGCCTTCATGCGTCAATTGATTCGAGCTGATATTACTAAAATCGACCGTCTCCGTTGGAATGATTGGATGAAACAAGAGATTTTGGAGACTCTGAGGCTTTTCTTGGAACATAAATTTGAGCGACCGCTTAAATCTTGGAGAATGGGAAGTATAACTAGTGATGATGTTGGTCGACACATTGACGGAAAGGAAGGGAAAGAATTTGAGTGAAGCGCTGTGGACGGAACTTGAAAAGTTGGATGTATTACGAGAACGCATGGGTATAGGGTATGAAGAAGCCCGTACCGCCTTAAATTTGGCACAGGGTGATGTCGTGAAAGCATTGGATGATTTGGAAAAGGCTCAAGATGAGAAAGAACAGTCTTGGGACTTTACAGATCGAGGTCAGGGAATTTGGGACAGTGTTAAAGCTGGCCTGGTAGACTTTAATCACACTAAGATAAGTCTTAAGAAGCGTGACAACACAATTTTGAGTGTTTCGGCTCCGTTGGGTTTGGCGCTGGCGTATACGATATGGAGGAAGCCGGGTTTGCGGATGCTAGCTCTTGCTGGGGCTGTTGGGGCAGCCATCAATCATTTTGAGTTGGAAGTAGCGAATGAAGTGTCTCCATATGATGACGATGCCTTTAATTTCGTCGCCGATGGACCCGAGGAGGAATTTTAAGGGAACTCGATGAACGATGAATGGGACCTTTCATTTGACACAACTTCTTCCTCAGCATATAATAAATTCAAATCAATACCTTTATAATGCAATGATGGGAAAGAAGTTCGTAAACTCTCTCTTTTAGCGAGTTCGGATGGGTGGAAGCCGAATAGGAGAAGCGAATGGGGCAGCTCAGAGCATTAGAAACGAAGGGGACCTTAAGGGGTCAAACAGGGTGGAACCGCGGGAACAAGCTCTCGTCCCTGTAGCTTAAAATGCTACGGGGGTGAGCGCTTTTTTTGTTTTCTAATCTACCCGGTGTTTCTGAGGTTCAAACTGTTTCATATTTTCCAAAACATTTAGAAGAAATAACTGCTAGGGTTATGATTTTTTGGTAGAGAATGCTCAAGAATAAAAAAATAGGAGGCTAACCATGAAGTTTCAAGACATAATCCTTACCCTCAACAAGTTTTGGGGGGAACAGGGGTGCATTATCGCCCAACCGTATGACGTGGAAAAAGGGGCCGGAACGATGAACCCCTCGACCTTTCTGCGCGCTCTTGGGCCGGAGCCGTGGAATGTAGCCTATGTTGAGCCGTCGCGTCGACCAACGGATGGACGGTATGGGGAAAACCCAAATCGTTTACAGCACTATTTCCAATACCAAGTCATTCTCAAGCCCTCGCCGGACAATGTTCAGGAACTTTACCTGCAGAGTCTAGAACGTATGGGAATTAATCCGAAAGAACATGATATTCGCTTCGTGGAAGACAACTGGGAATCTCCGACGATGGGTGCGTGGGGGCTGGGCTGGGAAGTGTGGTTAGACGGGATGGAAGTGACCCAGTTTACGTATTTTCAACAGTGCGGGGGGATTGACTGCAAACCCGTCTGTGCTGAGATTACCTATGGGCTTGAGCGACTGGCCACTTATATTCAAACTAAAGATAGCGTGTATGACATTGAGTGGGTAGGCGATGTCACGTATGGGGATATTTATCTTCAAAATGAAATTGATTACTCACATTATAACTTTGAGGTTGCCGATATTGAAGCGTTGCAAATTTGGTTTGACATGTACGAGCGCGAAGCGAAGCGGGTCGTGGAAAAGGGACTGGTACTCCCAGCCTATGATTACGTGCTAAAATGCTCTCATACGTTTAACCTTCTTGATGCTCGGGGGGCCATTAGTGTCACAGAACGTACAAGTTATATTGCCCGGGTGCGTGTGCTCGCCCGTCTTTGTGCCCAGGCTTTTGTGGAACAGCGTGAAAGATTAGGTTTCCCCTTGTTAAAGAAAAATTCAGTGAAAGAGGTGGAGTAAGATGGCGAACGATTTTTTGCTTGAAATTGGTACTGAAGAAATCCCTGCTAAATTCTCCCCCGCGGCGATGGACCAGTTGGAGGAACAAGCGCGCAAACGGTTTGCCGAACTGCGCTTAAACTATACGGGTCTGCAAATCTTCGCAACCCCTCGCCGTCTTGCACTTTTGGTAACGGGGCTTGAGGAAAAGCAACAAGATTTATTGCTGGAAGTCAAAGGTCCGGCGGTGAAAGCGGCCTATGACGCGAACGGGGTCCCAACGAAAGCTGCCCAAGGTTTCGCCAAAGGGCAGGGAGTGGCAGTGGAATCCCTTTTTGTGCAAGAGGTCAACGGAGTGCCATATATATTTGCTCGTAAATCGGAAACTGGGGTAGAGACTCCGACCTTACTGCCCCAGTTCGCCACGGATCTCATCAATGCCTTGCATTTTCCTAAGCCCATGCGTTGGGGAGACTTAGACTTCCGTTTTGCTCGCCCAATTCGTTGGATTGTGGCGCTCTACGGAACAGAGGTCGTACCGTTTAAGTTCGTCGGCCTAGAATCTGGA
>JAJYAS010000583.1 GCA_021779415.1 Bacillota bacterium | reverse complement strand
AAGACCTTTTAAGTCAATAATTTGGTAAGGGCGTAGCTGATACCGTTCCCACAAAACATGCTCATCATAGCATTCGACCTCGCTAATTCCCTTTTTCGTTAAAAATATATGGGTCTTTGGAGAGATCAGTTGCAGTGCATCTCTATCCCCAGTGTAAATTTGTATCTCCATGCCCTGAACTTCTGCCTGTTTGGTCACTGCAGCAATGAGGTCATCTGCTTCATACCCCGCAAGTTCCACCATAGGCACGTCTAGTTCGGCGAGTATTTCTTTGAGATAGCCAAATTGCGGGCGCAATCCCTCCGGAGTTTCTTTCCGTTGCGCTTTATACCCAGCGTATTGTTCTATTCGTACGGTTGCCTTGGTTTTATCGAAAGCCACCACCCAGTAATCAGGATGTTGTTCTTGTTCTAATCTAAAAAGCATGGTAAGAAAACCATGCAAGACATTCGTTGGGCGCCCATCAGCCGTCGTAAACGGTGGCAGTGCATAGAACGCGCGATTTGCAAGGCTGTTTCCGTCTAAAATTACCATTCGTGGCATCGTGAAAACCCCTTTCTTTTCGCATTTTACTATATCATACCCACTGGTTTCTCACAAACGCTAGAATTCGCTAGAAACATTCAGCTTGTTTTCAGCAATCTATCAATTTCTTTTCAGCTAGTCGCAGTATACTAATCACTTTGACTTATATTACCCAGCAAGGGATTCCTTTCACTTGGAAACGAATTGCTAGATACGATATAATTTTGAGTTGACGGAGCATTACTTCCATAACTCCACAGTGTCGTAATACATAATACTCCTGCTAATATTAGAATCAACAACGAACTTGTTTTAAGGATATGCAGTTTTAAAACCGACCGATAGGACACTCCTTTCATACCGCCGTCCTTTTCAGCCGATTCTTTCCAAGTTGCTTTTTAAGCACTTGCTGCAAATACTCTATCAGCTGGGGTTGCAGCTCTTCCCGCTGCAGCCCCATTTCAATGATCGCTTTCATGTAGCCAAACTTATCTCCAATATCGTAGCGGTCTCCCTTCAAAGCCAGCCCAAGCAAACCTTCCTGTTGACAAACTTCTCGCAAGGCATCTGTCAGCTGATATTCGTTCCCCGCCCCTCTTTCTTGAGTCTTGAGGATGGGGAAAATCGATGGTTTCAAAATATACCGACCCATGATTGCTATATTTGATGGTGCTTTAGAAGGCGTAGGCTTTTCGATTAAATCTCTAACTTGCAAAATTTTATTGTGCAGGGCTACCGCCGAGATGATCCCATATTTGCTGACTTCCTCAAGTTGCACTGGCTGGACTCCCACAACGGTTGACTCATAGGTTTCAAAGACATTCATGAGCTGTTTCAGAGCTGGTGGCTCGGACACCATAATATCGTCCCCCAGCAAGACAGCGAAAGGTTCATCTCCTATAAATTGCTCAGCACATAGAATGGCATGCCCCAAACCCAAAGGCTCCCTTTGACGTATATAATGAATATTGGCCATATCGCTGATGTTTTGAATCTCGAGCAACAGATCAGTTTTTCCTTTTTCCCAAAGGGTTTGTTCGAGCTCTACGGATTTATCGAAATGATCTTCAATCGATTTTTTATTTCTACCCGTTACAATGAGTATACTTTCGATACCTGACCGCACCGCTTCTTCCACAATATACTGAATGGCAGGCTTATCAACGATTGGCAACATTTCTTTCGGCTGTGCTTTTGTTGCAGGCAAAAATCTCGTGCCTAAACCGGCTGCTGGGATAACGGCTTTCCTGATTTTCATGCTAATCACTCCAATCCATTAATTTCATGAACATTATTGATTTACTCTCTGGCAGAAATAACGCAATCATATTGACCGATGTTCTCTTCTGTAATCTTAAAACATAATGAAAATGCATTGCGCATTATTAGAAACATTAAACTCTTACTCTTGTTCTTTTAATAGTTACCCAAAAACTAATAAGCGACTGCCGGTAAAATTAATAACAAGGCTCGCGCCTGTCGCAACTAATTTACTGAAAAGGAGAGACCAAACAAAATAATTGTGAAAGTAGATTAACAGCCCGTATGTTATGGCCAAGGTGCCCAGGTTGAGAACCAGAAATCTAAGGAACGATCGGGAGGATTGAACGCCTCCCCTAAAAGTCCATGTCCGGTTCAGAAGGAAACTGTTCAATACTCCACACGTGTAAGAAATACATTGCGCGACGAACAAAAGAACACCCAGATTGGTGAGCACTGTAAACACTGTAAAATCCACACCAGTATTCACGACCCCGACCAAACAAAACTTTAAAAATTCAAGAGGGCGCTTCGCCATTTAGACAACCTTCTTTACACTGCGTTCTTTTTTGACGATCCGTTCGTCCTTCGCAATTCGCTCTTCGTTCTTCAACCCGTAACTCTCACTCACAATATATAGGGGGCGATTTCTTGTTTCATCATAAATCCGACCAATATATTCTCCGGTGACCCCCATCATCGTGAGGAGAACACCGCTTAACACGAGTTGCATTGCCAAAACCAAATTCCACCCGGCGATAGCTGATTTACTAAATATCTTCAATAGCAAGAGCACTACCAAGTAGGTTAAGCCTGAAGAGATGATGATTGATCCAGCATAGGTTGCCAACTTAATGGGTTTATAGGAAAAAGAGGTAATCCCGTCCAAACTTAGTTTGATCATCTTTTTTAAAGGATACTTGCTTTCTCCGGCCAAGCGTTCATCCCGCTCATATTCAACCGCAGTCTGCTTAAAACCCACCCAGCTCACAAGTCCACGGACATAACGGTTTTTCTCCGGCAAGCGTTTAAGTTCTTCGCACACTCTACGATCCAATAAGCGAAAATCCCCTGTATCTGTTGGGATATCAAGATCTGTTGACGCACTAAGGATGCGATAAAACAAGCGTGCGGTCAGTTTTTTAAACCAAGTTTCTCCCTTACGCTTCGTTCGTTTGGCATAAACGACATTGTACCCTTCTTTCCACTTAGCAATCATTTTTAGAATTAATTCAGGAGGATCCTGTAGATCAGCGTCAATCACAACAACCGCTGCGCCAGACGCATAATCCATTCCCGCTGTAATTGCAATCTGATGCCCAAAGTTACGGGAAAAGGAAATTAGTTTGACATCCTCATCTTGAGCTCGGATGCTTTTAATCATTTCCAGTGTATGGTCACTACTGCCGTCATTCACGAAAATTAGCTCATACGATTCTCGAGTTGTATCCATTACCTGCTTCAAGCGCTGGTAAGTTTGACAAAGGACAACTTCTTCATTGTAGACGGGAATGACTATAGAATAGCGAATGTCTATGCTCATACGTCGTTTACCTCCTTTCCGTTAAGATTTGATTTCATATAACGCAGTAGATCCGTTTCTATCCATTCCCATGCCTCCGCTAGAATCTGTACTTGATTGCCATTCGCTTGATGGAATGGCGGTTCCATTCTGACGAATCCAAGTCTGAACGTCCGAACTTCCTCCCCCAGGGCCGCCTGATGAAAGCAAGACGTATTTGATTTC
>JAJYAS010000582.1 GCA_021779415.1 Bacillota bacterium | reverse complement strand
TGAAGAGTCTTTTGTCGAACTATCTCAATTCCTAAGCCACCAGGAATTAGTGGAACTTACTCTTACGATCGGCTTTTATAATATGGTAGCTCGATTTTTGGAAAATACAGGGGTGGAAATTGAGTGAATCATCGGCAAAGTAGCGATAGTTAACGGAGGGAGTAAAGGATCGGGGCAGGCATCGCCCGCACCTTATCAGAAGTAGTCTATTTGTAAAAAGGCTAACAGAAAAAGAGCTAATAGAAGAAGGCGATAGAACGCGATGAAAATGTCTATTCAAACGAATGAGATTATGCGTCTGCAACAGATCGCTTTGGGCAAAGAGGCGGCGGACGTCATCTTGTCTGGAGGGACAGTACTAAATGTATACACCGGCGAATTACTTCAAAATTACGAGATTTTGATTTCGGGGGAACGCATTGCCTATGTAGGGCCTAAGCAAGACTTTCCTATTGGTCCCAATACTTTGACGCTTGATGTTCAGGGACAAGTAGTTATTCCGGGACTAATTGATGCCCATTGCCATATGGAATACTGGATGGGGTTAAGAGAATTCGTTGCCTTTATCCTTCCTCATGGAACTACGACCGTGATTACAGAAACTTCTGCAGCGGCGAACGGAATGGGAATAGCCGGGGTCCGAGCGTTTGTTGAAAAATTCTCCGCATATCCCCTGAGGTTTTTTGCGACTGCCCCAGTTATTGCTTTTCTTTGTTCTCAACGTGAGGGAAAGCCAGCTGTCACTAAAACTGAAATGCTCGAAATTCTTGAATACCCAGAAATATTAGGCCTGGGAGAGATTTATTGGTCTCGGGTTGTTGAGGGGATAGAGGGAGATCTAAGTGAATTAGTGGCTAAGGCACGTTCCCTGGGCAAAACAGTGGAGGGACATGGTGCTGGGGCTAGACAGGGTAGGTTAAATGCCTTTGTCGCTTATGGGGTGGACAGTTGTCACGAACCCATTAGTTGTGAAGATGTACTAGGTCGACTGCGTCTCGGTTTAGCAACCATGATTAGAGAAGGCTCAATCCGTCGCGAGTTGGAGACTATAGTTCCAGTACTAAGTGAGCTAGCTATCGATCTACGTCGGGCTATCCTTGTTTCCGATGGCACATGGCCCAACCATTTGCTCCAATACGGTCACATGGATTTTATTGTTAATAAGGCCATTGCCTTAGGATTGAATCCAATTAAAGCGATTCAAATGGCCACATTAAATGCGGCTGAACATTTTCATCTGGATACTGATCTAGGCGGAATAGCTCCGGGAAAATGCGCAGATCTAGTCGTAATTCCCTCAATTGATAAAATTGAGGCCCAACTAGTAATCAGTAAAGGCCGGGTAGTGGCTCAACAAGGTAAACTAAATATCAACCTGCCGGTCATGAATTTTCCCGCCGAGTTTAGCCAAAGCATTAAAATCCGAACTGTGACGCCATCTTTCTTTCAGATTTCGGCTCTCGGCAATAGTGCTCGGGTTAGAGTCATGGAGATGATAACAGAAATTGTGAACAGAGAGGCTATTTTAGACATGGATGTTGACGAAGGTGTAATCCAATTGAAAGACAATATCTTGAAAATAGCTGTCATTGATCGTTTTGAGGGGACAGGTCGCAGATCACTAGGCTTGATTAAAGGCTACGGTTTACGGCAGGGAGCGATTGCAATTAGTTCAGGATTTGATGAAGGTAATGCTGTCGTAATCGGGTGTAACGATCGCGACATGGCTTTTGCGGTAAATCGTCTACAGGAGCTTCAGGGAGGGGTGGTGTATATTTGTGATGAGCAGGTAAAAGTAGAATTAGCCTTCCCGATATATGGAATCGTCTCCACTCTTGCCGGATCAGTTGTAGCTGAGCGGTTAAATTCCTTGATATCCTCTTTACGCGAGGCGGGTTGTTGGGCTGAAAATCCTCTTTTGACCCTTTTAACAGCCACTTTTACAGCAATTCCTTCTTTACGGCTCACTGTCGGGGGATATTGGCTGTCTAAGGAGAATCAAATCGTAACCCTTTTTGTCTAGTGTTTCACTAGGGAGAGTCTAGTTGACCTGTAATCGGTACAAAGAAAGAGAAGGTGGGATCATTGATTACTAAACGTGAGATTATTGATCAAGCTCGCAAGCTCGGCTTTGATGACGTTGGTTTTACGACTGCAGATGCTTTTGAAACACAACAAAAAATTCTTTCCGAAAGGCAAGAAAACTATTCGTGGCTCAAAGAAAAGGGCATGGATCTCCAGCAAGGAACCGATCCGAAAAGTACTTTTCCGGAGGCCAAGTCAATCATTGTTTTAGTTAAATCTTATTTTAGTCACTCTATCCCGGCCTCTCTGGTTGGAAAGTTCGGTCGGTGCTATATTGATGATGACAGGGTTACCCGAGGGGGCCAGTATCGACGAACGAAGGCATTTTGTGATTTTCTGACTGAGAACGAGATTGAAACTAAAATCCCTGCCAACCTGCCTCACCGTCTAGCGGCGGCTCGTGCTGGACTTGGAACCTTCGGCAAGAATTGTCTTATTTATTCAAACAAAGTCGCTCGGCAGAGTTCCTGGATTATCGTATTGGGAGTTGTAGTTAACTGCGAATTTGAACCGGATGAGCCGACTTTAATCGAAAACTGTCCAAAGTGGTGTAAAAATACTTGTCTTGTTGCTTGTCCTACTAATGCATTAATTGGACCCAGAAACATTGATCCCCGTAAATGTATTTCATTCCTAAGTTATTACGGTGACGGAATTACCCCACTTGAACTCCGAGCGCCAATGGGCATGTGGGTTTATGGCTGCGATCGATGTCAAAACGTTTGTCCTCGAAATGAGGCTTGGTTGGCCCAAGCGCATCCAATTAATCCAGTTGTCGAGGGGCGAGCTGCGGATTTTGAACTTACAAAACTATTACATATGGACGTGGATTATTTTAAGAAACAGATTTGGCCACATATGTTTTACATGTCTGCAGATGAAATCTGGCGCTGGAAAATGAATGTGGCACGGGTAATGGGAAATAGCCATGATTCTTTTTACATCCCCCATTTGGAAAAGGCTTTCTGTGAGAATAGCGATGAACGGGTTAAGGGAATGGCGGCCTGGGCCTTAGGTTGTATTGGGGGCTCTAGGGCATTAGGAGTCTTAAACAAGATTTTAAAAGAAAGTGTAGGAATGCCTAGAAAAGAGATCATACAAGCTTTAGAAATGATTTTTAACGGATAAACTTAAATTTTAAAATTTGAGGACTAATACTTGTTAGTCCTTTTTTTGTTTAAGACATAAGTATTAAAGGCTATGTTAACTGGCGAATTCCTAATAAAAAACATTACATGTTTACTTTTCATACAATAAATGGTTTAAAATGTATAAAAAGTAAATAATTTTTAATTTTAGATCCTCAAACGAAAGGGTATTTTGGAGTGGTATAAAATTTGCATATAATATTCAGTATATTAATAATATTCAATTAATTAATATTTTTTAAAAGGTATTTCCAGCCTCTATTGTGAGTGTTAAAAGGGGGAATGAGTATAGCATCTTGAAAG
>JAJYAS010000581.1 GCA_021779415.1 Bacillota bacterium | reverse complement strand
TCCGATCTCATCCTATGTCCTTGTGACTACTTTTACGCCCGGACCAAATAATATCATGTCGATGGCAAATGCCAGTCGATACGGATTTAAAAGAAGCATTAAATTTAATGTGGGTATCTTCGTAGGCTTTTTTATTATAATTGCTCTATGTAGTATTTTCAGCATAGCGCTTTACAGCTTTATTCCTTCGATCAAGCCAATTATGACTTACATTGGTGCTGTATATATATTCTGGCTTGCGTGGAAAACCCTTAAAAGCAAACCCCACAGTAATGTCGATAATCAAAAACGTACAAACACTTTTTTAGCGGGCTTACTTTTGCAGTTTGTCAACCCAAAAGTTATCCTATACGGCGTTACAACTGTTTCAACCTTCATCGTGCCATATTATAAATCCGCACTAGCGCTCACAAGTTTTTCCGTATTCTTAGCGTTCATCGGCTTTGTGGCAACCTGTTGTTGGTCATTATTCGGCTCTGTATTTCAAAGATTTATTTCAAAAAATGATAAAGTTTTTAATATTATTATGGCTCTGTTGCTTGTCTATTGTGGAGTTTCATTGTTCCTTTAGTTCAAAACACATGTCACTGATGTCGTTAAATATTTTGAGCAAATTGGAAGAACGGGTTCAGTTATTGCTGAACCCGTTCTTTATTACCATTACGTTTTTACTTTTCACACAGGATGTACTCGATTAACAGCTGGAGGCCACCATCAAGAGCACATTGCCTATATTAAAATCGACCATTTTGAACATTCCTGTTGTGTCAAAAGTTAGGTATAGCGTGATAGACACGTCCTACTGGATCTAAAAAAGAGAAAGCACTCCGATCCGAATAAGTTTATAATTGCCAAGGCAAAAGCTTTTTCTCGAGCCAATCAAGTCCACGATTAAAGATTAATCCTAGAATGGAACGAGCCTGTATTCTTCCAAACGTTAATATCCTAAACCCAGAATGATCTACATATAATTAATATCATCCTCACAAGGGGGAGTACTATGAAGAAAGGCTTGATTGTTCTATTTCTAATACTAGGGCTAGTTGGCTGCTCGTCACCCCACTCAATCCCCAACGATATAAAACAATATGATTTCGTGCTAAAGTCTCAGGAGCCAGAAGATGTAGCTCTAAAGTTTTATGAGGCGCAGAGGACTAGCTCGTATAGTGAGGCTTGGAATTACATGTCACCTGCCTACCGGACCTTTTGGAAATCATTCGAGCAATATGTAGACTTCATGACCAAATCAAAAGCTTTGATTCCTGAATATAATACTGTGCATCTGGAAAATAAACCTGCCCAGAAAAAACAAGACGGACCGGAACATATTATGCTTTGGTATCCGACCACTAACAAGGATTACTTTTTCTTTAACTTAATAGTAATCCACTCAGAGTGGAAAGTGTATAACACCGGCGGCGTCTTGCATCCTGGTGACTTTCCGAATTAGAATATAATGGTATTTTTTTGCCATTGCGCAAAGACCCCGGGAATATACTTCTCCCCGAGGTCAACTAGCAATAATTCAATAACGAATGCAACTTATAAGGGGGCGGCCACAGGTTAGAAGGTTAAACGCACTTGTATTACAATAACCATTTTCTCCTGTAAGGTTCTGAAAATACCTTCTTCGAAAGGTCCTTCAGGCAACGGTACCCGGTCGATAGCATCATTAATTTCATTTATTTGGCTATAGACGAGTTCACAAGTGGGCAGTTTATTGAGAAATTTATTGCTCATAACGTTAAACTCAGATAGGTCACCTGTCATAAGTTTATCTTTTCCCGCAAACCCGGAAGGAAGCGGTAGAGTCTTCAAATACTGGTATACGCATTGTTGGTCAAACCGCAGAGCCGGTACTGTCAGGTGACTTCCAAGGTCAACTACACCTGAAATAGGGATGTCAACGACAAAATCTTTAATTTCACCTTCCACGGTCGAAACTGTTTGTTGCGTCACATTCGCATATTGGACATCTTTCCGGACAAAGCCACTCAGGAACAACTTCGGTGTATCAGCTGGTTTACAGGCGGCAATCGGAGGAATTGCGTTAAAGAACCGGCACTGAGTTAGTTTGAGATCTTTCCTAATACTTTTAATTTCTAATGCCTGTTCCGGTAAGGTAATGACTGACACCGCTGGAATCGATACTGTAACAACCACAGTGTTTCCAGTTTGCATCACTGCCAGAGGCCTAAACACTGGCTGGGTCGCTGTGCCAGGAAAAGATGGATTCGGCTGAACCAGTTCAGCCTGCTGATTAAGAGAAGGGGTCGTCTGATTATCAGAACTTATAGCCATAGCAGTAATAGAATACGGTTTTGGGATCCGCACACAAGAAGAGTAACTCTCACGCATACTGTCGTACTTCCTTCCCTTTAGAAAATATTGGTAATCACTTTATTCCCTGTTACAGCGACAGAAACCCGGCATTTTTCTCTTTAGTCCCATTAGAAGGGTGTATAGTGGGCCCCGGAGAGGATCACCTCTCCAGGGACAGTAGCGGATCTCTTGCGTATTTTGAGTTTGCGCTTTAACAGTACAAACGCGGGCACATTAGCAGATTACTGAATGCCTCAAGGAGCAAGAACTGTTGGAAATGTTATTTTTACCTGCACTACTAGGACCATTTTTTCCTGTAAAGTTCTGAAAGTACCTTCTTCAAAAGGCCCTCCCACCAGTGCTACACGATCGAGGGCATCATCCATTTCGTTAATTTGACTATAGATGAGGTCACAGCTTGGCAGTACATTAAGGAACTTGTTACTTCTAACGTTGTACTCCGAAAGGTCACCTGACAGCAGCTTGTCTTTAGTCGAAAACCCGGAGGGAAGAGAATTGCTTGTGGCATATTCATACACTTGTTCTTGATCAAAAGTTTGTGGCGGTAAGGTAAAGCCGGTCCCAAGATCCGCGACACAGGAAACCGGAATATCCACTACAAAATCCCTGATAGTGCCTGCCACTGTCGTTGGCGTTGGTGTCCCTTCTGTTACTTCAGTATACTGAATATCTTTACGGACAAAGCCACCAAGAAATAGCTTAGCCGTATCAGCTGGAGTACCCGGCGCTATGGCAGGAATAGCATTAAAAAACCGGCACTGGGTTATTTTGACGGTCTTTGAGATTCTTTTAATTTCCAGCGCAGCCGTAGGCAACGTGATCACCGATTCTGCCGGAATCGATACTGTAACGTATACCGTTCCTGGAGTTGTTTCGTTAACTGCTAGGGGAACACACTTTACCAAAGATGCCGTCGAAATAAATGCTGGATTTGAAGCCATAGTTATTCATCCTTTCTTATTATACTTTAGACATATCCCCGCAACTATTTACCCACATGTTATTTGGTGTTGTGCAGGTTAGAACTGAAGGTTTGGAAATAGAAAAGACTTGTTGTTTATAGAATATCCCCCCATATCTTGTACCATCTATTTCCATTATTAGTATATGTCCCTCTTTGGGTTTTGTCCCAAAGCATTTAACCAAATCCGGGTATTCGCTTAGACTCTTTGTAGACGAAAAGGATGCAAAATGC
>JAJYAS010000580.1 GCA_021779415.1 Bacillota bacterium | reverse complement strand
GGATGTGGGCTATGCTTAGCAAAGACTTCATACACTTTTCCCATATGGAGTTTCTTGAAAATTTCTTGGAAGGCATCAACTTCATCTAATTCTTGCGCAATTTTTTGGTAATTAGGACAATCACTTAAAATCTCAAGTTTAACCTTATTACCATCGTCGCATACTGCTTTAACGTTAATCGTAAAACCGCAGGCTCCGGCTTTAATAACTCCTGTTGCTTTTGCCATAATATGCTCCTCCAAAAACTAAAGTTTTATTTTTTTAGTTTGCTCTCCGGACGTTTGATACCTAAAATCGGCGCCGAGTGGTCTTTTCCTAAGAAAAAATTGGACCAAGAGGAAGTCTGATAGAAATCCCAGTTAGCAGGTGGGACCGGAGGAACATCTAAGGATGCTTCTTCTCCATACTTTTTGAGTCTCGCATAAGCTCTAACCCAAACGCATTTCTTTTCCTTTGGATAAACTTCACACCAGCCATCTAAACTTCCACCACACGCACCGTTGCGTTGATTTTTCGGGCATTGAGACATTGGGCAGAGGTACGCCAAATCCAGCATGGCACAATCTCCACAATCCTTGCAATCAAGCATGACGACTTTGGCAAGATGCTCGACGGCATGCAATCTCTTTTCGGTTTTTTTCTTACCTTCTGCCGCACTATACATACTGCGCATCACTGGGAAGAGCTTTTTATTAGGAGTAAACAAGAGACCATGCATCCCTCGCATCATAGAGTACATCGCGCCAGCTGGAGCATCTAAGGGGCGACTAGATCGATTGGAAGGCCGATCTGTATTTAAACCAGTTTTCTCATCTTTTTCAAAGTAGTAGAATCCATTAGTTTGAGGATAATCAAATTCCTTAACAAGATCTTGCCAATTAGGGCTAAGTTCTTCTCCTTTGTCAAGAATGTATTCTAATTGTTCGTATTTAAGGTTATGCCCTCCAATATGAACTCCTGCGCAGCCTATGCCTTTCAGGATCGCGTACAATTTGGCGGCCCGCAACATCCGCTGACCTACCCCTTTATCTGGGGCACTCTTTTCCTCATTGAGTTCAGCCAAAAGTTTATCCGTGACAACACAACCGGGTAATTTGTTCTGATTCATGACATTTGCAGCCCCATAGGGGAGGACATAAATGTTTCCTACTACTGGAATATCCAGGTTATTAACCTTCAAAAACTGAATGACTTCATGACATTTCCGAGCATCATACCCCAGTTGGGTAACGACAAATTGAGCGCCACCTTGAATTTTCTTTTTCAGTTTATAATACTGAACCATTAGTTCAGCCTCAGTAGACTTGAAGGGCGAGACAGCAGCGCCGGCAAAAAAATCACTTGGCGCATGATAGGTGGGTCCCTTCATACCTGGAACTTCTAAGCCCTTATTCATTTCAGTAATTAGTTGTAAGGTGTTTGACGGATCGAGGTCGAAGACTGGCTTAGGGCGCCCTTTAAATCCAGAATAGGTATAGTCGCCGGTCATCACTAAGAGATTGCGAACCTTTGCACGATCTAAAGCGTATAGCTGGCTTTCCATTTGGTTGCGGTTCTTATCTTTACAGGTAAAATGTACTAATGGTTCAATCCCCATTTTGAGAATTTCCATGCCCAAATAATCGGCAAGGATTGCTGGATTACCACCAGGGTTATCCGTAATGGTGAGTGCATGTACTCTACCACCTTTAGCAGCTTGCTCTGCCGACGCGATAGCACTCTCTTGGGCCTTTTCTGTGGCACCTCGTCCAGGTACAAGTTCCCACGTTACTGATAGGGTGTTTTTGTCCAATATTGACTCTTTAAACTTATTTACCATTTCCTCAGACCTCTCCCCTTTTCCTATTATAGAATCTTATTTTCTCACATTATTATACCAGTACCTATTATAACCCTTCTTGGACAATAATTTAAGATGTTTTCCGTCTATTTTAAAAGATTCAATCAACTTAGTCGCTCTAAATACATGCTATTCATAAAATAATTGGAGAATATGGAACTTCCACCCAATTCAATATGTTTAATCTGACGGTATAATTCCTCTGCCCTATTCATTTCTCGGAAATTGAGAAGGGCTCGTATCGCTCCAACGTGTGCTGCGTTACCGACCGTTTTAATTCGTTCGGGAGATATATCTGGAACAAGACCAATATTCAAAATGTTATTCGCCTTAAGATAAGTCGCAAAAGTTCCTGAGAGAATCACTGAATCAAGTTCAGATACCGTAATACCCGCCATTTCAACTAACGTTTTAATCCCGGCACAGACGGCTCCTTTGGCTAATTGCATTTCCCCGATGTCCTTTTGATTTAAGGTCACATCTATCCCGTGCTCGGACCCATCGGTTAAGACAAATTCACGTCCTTTTTCACCCATCCGAATCCGCTTAGCTAGTTCTGGAGAAAGCCCTTCACCCTTTTCGGGATCATACAATTTCCCTTGTTTGTTAATCACTCCGGACTTTCTCATCTCATCGATTCCCTCAATGAGACCTGACCCGCAAATCCCGATGGGTTTATGTCCACCGATTACATTAAAGGCTACTCCAGCCTCCGTGATCGTGACTCCTTCAATCGCTCCCTGTTTAGCTCTCATGCCATAGGCAATACCGGCACCCTCAAAGGCCGGTCCTGCCGCCGTAGAGCAGGCCATCATATCATCTTCGGTTTTTAAGAATAGTTCACAATTAGTCCCTAAATCAATGAGTAAATGATTTCCTGTTTCCAAAACTTCTGGTGCGCCCATGATTGCACCCATAGTATCTCCACCGACAAAACTGCCAATGTTAGGCAAAAGGATAACCTTAGCTTGGGAATTGATCTCAAGTCCCAATTCCAGAGCCTTGAACATTAAGGGTTGATTGCATACCGAAACAAAGGGGGAAACCGCCAGATGAGAAACATCTAAGCCTAGAAGAAGATGCTGCATGGTCGTATTTCCCACGATGGTCATTTTATAGATCTCATTTTGATGGATGTCCATCTTTGCGGCGAGTTCTTCGAGTAAATGGTTGATAGTTCTCCTCACAGAACTCCGTAACGTCAAGGCATTCTCTTGACTTTCTGTAGCAAAGGAAATACGGGAGATAACATCCGCACCATAAGCTGTCTGTTGATTTTCCGTGGATACCACTTTCAAGACAGTTCCTTGTAATAGATCCACTAAAGCAACCGCTACGCTCGTTGTACCAATATCTATAGCAACCCCATAAAGTCGGTTTGTCGTATCTCCTGGTTCGATATCCAAAATCTCATCTTCGGAAACAACCACAGTCAGGGCGTACTTATCGGCACGTAAGACTTCCGGAATCTTAGTTAAGACGTGTAGACTTGTCTTAGGGTAACTTCTATTGGTGACCGTGCTTAGGGTATCTACGACACGGTCCCAGTCCCCTCGTTCATCATCAAGCGTAGGCTTACTAGCCTGAACAAACACCTTATCCAACTTGGGATCTAACGAAGACGTCTCTAATTCGAGAAGTGCTCCTTCCTTACGATCCTTGCTCTCGACAAAATCCAATTCAATGACCATTCCTTCT
>JAJYAS010000579.1 GCA_021779415.1 Bacillota bacterium | reverse complement strand
TATCTCGAATCCACTTTGAATGAAAAGACGCTGGAAGGTAAATTAAAGTTTTATCTTGAAGGTTATAAGTTAGAAGCAGACGGGTCTACTATAGCAATTCTGCCCAGCAAAGAAGATTCTGATAAAGTGCTTAAGGACTACGAAGATTATTATGTTAAACCCAGTGCCGAAAATAAGGTAGCTTCCGTTAATTTTGTTGAAAAGGTAAGTGTTGAAAAGGCAGAAGTCCAGCCGGATCAAATGAAACAGCTTGATCAAACGTTTAAAGAATTGATCGACGGTAAAATAACAACCAAGGATTATACCGTCCTAGCCAATGATTCTTGGTGGCTTATTGCCCGCAAAAATGATATGTTGACCGATGAGGTATTAGCAGGTAATCCAGGGGCAACTAAAGAAACGAAGTTGAAGCCGGGCCAAATTGTAAAACTTGTTGCTTCTACACCCTATCTAACTGTCGTGAGTCAGGGAACGTATTCTGGTTCGGAAACAATCCCCTTTGATGTCGTAACAAAAACTGATAACAGTCTAGGAGTCGGCCAAACGAAAGTCATCACTCAGGGTAGTAACGGCGCAAAAACAGTTACATATTCGTATGTACAAAATAATGGCATAGACGTTACCAAAAAGGTATTAGAGGAGAAAATTACTCAAACTCCTGTCAGCCAAGTCGTTGCTAAAGGCCCGAGTAATCGGCCCGTCATGATTGCCTCTACTCTCTCGCGCGGAAGCAGTGGTTCTTTAAGCCTGGTAGACCGCGCACTCAGCTTACAAGGGACGTCCTACGTTTTTGGCGGAACCTCTAAAAACGGCTTCGACTGTTCAGGTTTTACTAAATATGTCTACGCAAGTTCGGGTATATCCCTTCCTCGGACATCCTATGCTCAATTCGACTCGGGAAATCCAGTCAGTAAAGATAACCTTCAGTCAGGTGATTTAGTATTCTTTTCGACTTATGCTAGCGGTGCATCTCATGTGGGTATTTATATCGGGGGAGGACGTTTTGTCCATGCCAGTAACCCCAGTAGTGGGGTCAAAACATCTAGCCTTGGTGATAGCTTTTACTCTTCCCGTTATCTCGGAGCACGCAGGTATTAGAGAGCAAAACACAATATTTAAGAGCAACAACATTCGCTGTTGCTCTTTTTCTTTAATCACATGTAAGAAAAAGAGGCTGAAGCACTTGCTCCAACCTCTTTTCTTGTTCTCTATTACTTCGTAATCAGCTCTAACACAACTGGGATACTCGCATCAACTTTTTCCCCTTTTGCTACTTTCAGGGCAGTTTCAAGGGCAGTTTTGCCAATTAGATCTGGTTTCTGAGCGACTGTGGCCGCCATTTTTCCTTCTTTAACGGCTTTCACAGCGTCATCTGTCGCATCGAAGCCTACCACCATGATGTTACTTTTGCCCGCTGCTTGAATAGCACTGAGAGCTCCTAAAGCCATTTCATCGTTGTGTGCGAACACAGCTTGGATGTCTTTATTTCCTTGCAGGATGTTCTCCATGACTTTTAATCCTTTAGCACGATCGAAATCAGCAGGCTGAGAAGCTATGACTTTCACGCCGTCTTTACCATCCACAACATTATGGAAACCTTTGCCCCGATCACGGGCGGCAGATGTTCCAGCAATTCCTTGTAACTCCACAAGGTTTCCTTTATTGCCTAGGGTTTTAAGGATATAATCTGCAGCCATGCTGCCACCTTTGATGTTATCGGATGCAATATGAGAAACCACTTTACCACCATTGGAAGCACGGTCAACCGTGATGACTGGAATGTTTGCTTTGTTAGCTGATTCCACGGCTGAAACGACTGCTGCACTATCCGTTGGGTTAATCAGAATCACGCTGACTTTTTTCTGTATCAAGTCTTCAATATCGCTAATTTGCTTAGCGGTATTATCACGAGCATCTACTACTAACAAATCTGCACCAGCATCTTTAGCTGCTTTTTCAGCACCCTCTTTGAGGGTTACAAAGAAGGGGTTGTTCAACGTTGAAATCGAAAAACCAATCGTTACCTTACTGGCCGGTTTAGGTGCTTCTTTCTTTTCTAAATTAGATTGAGTCGTTCCACAACCAATGAGACTAATAGACATGAAAACTACGAGTATCATCATCCATATACTATATTTTCGTTTCATTTTTTCTTCTTCCTTTCTTTTGGGTGGCTAGCCACCATGTTTCCAAAGATGAGTACCTGTAAAACATAATATAATCAAGTACTGTTTCTAAACCTTCGCATCCTCCCCTTCTAAGAGAACCTATATATCAACAAACTGAGGAAACCAGTGTTCCATTCAGTTGGAGATCTGCAAATCTGCTGGGTCTACTAGGTGGCTAACTCTCTACTTCCCTTTCGATCGATCCAACAAGACCGCTAGCAGAATGACCCCGCCTTTGACGACCTGTTGGTAAAAGGATGAGACATTCAAGAGATTTAAGCCGTTATCGAGAATCCCAATAATCATGGCTCCAATTAAGGTTCCCGCGATCCACCCTTTACCTCCCGAGAGACTCGTGCCTCCTAAGACCACGGCCGCAATCGCATCAAGCTCATACGATGTCCCTGCCGTCGGTTGAGCAGAATTCAAGCGCGAAGTTAGAATAATCCCGCTCAAAGAAGCCAGCAAACCACTAATACTGTAAACAATGACTTTGACTCGTTTCGTATTGATACCGGAAAGTCGCGTTGCTTCTTCATTTCCCCCTAAGGCGAAAACGTGGCGTCCAAACGAAGTGAATTTCAAAACGACATAGAGTGCCCCAAAGGCTAGCAACATCCAAATCACGGGCATCGGAATTTGGAAGAGATACCCTCGTCCAATCATGCCAAAAGCGTCTGGAAGTCCAGTGATCGGTTTTCCCTCTGTATAAACCAAGGTTAAGCCACGGAAAATTGTCATAGTCGCCAGGGTGGCAATAAACGGTGCGACTTTTCCTCGAGCAATGACGACCCCATTTATTGTCCCCATCAACGTCCCAGACAATACACCTACCCCAATTGCGAGCCATGAATTCGTACCTGAAGCCATCATCCCTGCAGCAAATGCACTTGAAAGTGCTATAATTGAACCGACAGAGAGATCGATCCCTCCCGTCAGAATGACAAACGTCATTCCGTAGGCAATTAGGGCATTAATTGAAACCTGACGGAGCACGTTAAAAATATTGCCCACGGTCAAAAAGTCAGAATTGACAATTGATAAGATGAAGACGATGAGAATCAAACCCACGAGGGGTCCCATGCGCTGCAGAATCCCACTTTTCCCTCGGACTTTACCCATGACTTTTCCCTCCTGTTGCAGCAACCATAATCGTTTCTTGTGTTGCGTTTTCGCGTGAGAATTCCCCAGTGATTCGTCCTTCGTGCATGACCAGTACTCGATCGCTCATTCCGAGGACTTCTGGAAGTTCAGAGGAAATCATGACGATGGCGACCCCTTTTTGAACGAGCTGATTCATCAAGTCATAGATTTCCCGTTTCGCCCCGATATCCACACCCCGAGTCGGTTCATCTAGGATTAAGACTTTAGG
>JAJYAS010000578.1 GCA_021779415.1 Bacillota bacterium | reverse complement strand
GCCCTTACCACAAACATTGACGAGAACCCAATTTTGGTCAGACATGATCTCACCGAACGCCAAGCTAAAATCCTCCTCGCTGGGGGACTTCTTAATTCAACAAAAGCGGCCAACTAATTAGGTTTTTTTCTAAAGCTTATTCTGTTATATAGAAGCAAAGCGTGTTATGATGATTTATAGTTTTAAAAGAGGTGAATATTATGCTTACTACAGATGATCACAAACTACTCAAACTCATTGAAGAGGATTGTCGCTTATCCCCTGAAGAACTTTCTATTCAAACCGGATTAACGCCCGAATACATCGCCAAGAGGATCCGAGAATGGGAAGAAGAAAGGGTTATCGTGGATTATCGCCCACTGATCAACTGGACTCGAACAGGAGAAGAATCAGTTTCTGCCCTCATTGAAGTAAGAGTCTTACCTCAACGGGGTTTCGGTTTTGACAAGATTGCCAAACGACTGCAAAAATTCCCAGAGATAAAATCGTTGTTGCTCATGTCCGGAGGGTATGACCTTGCCTTGCTCATTGAAGGAAAAACTATGCAAGAAGTCGCACTTTTTGTCGCCGAAAAATTGGCTCCCTTGGAGCATGTTCAGAGTACAGCCACCCATTTTGTACTTCGCCGCTATAAGCAAGACGGAGTCGAGCTTATGGGAGAGGAAGAGACCATTCAACGTCTCGTGGTTTCCCCATGAATCGTTATCTTGCCGCCCATGTCGCCAACCTTCCTCCTTCAGGGATCCGCAAGTTCTTTGATCTTGTCGCAACCATGAAAGACGTGATTTCATTAGGGGTCGGAGAACCCGACTTTGTAACCCCATGGACTGTTCGTGAAAGTGGTATTTTTTCTCTAGAGCAGGGACAGACCATGTATACCAGTAACGCAGGCCTTTTTGAACTTCGTGAAGAACTTTCCCACCATTTAGCGACCACATTAGGTCTTTCCTACAATCCGCTTGACGAGATTCTGATCACCTCGGGAGCAAGCGAAGCCGTCGACCTCGTTATGCGCGCTGTGCTTGCACCTGGAGATGTTGTCTTAGTCCCCGATCCCTCTTATGTATCCTATGCCCCTTGCGCCACGTTGGCAGGGGCAAGTGTTCGCTATGTTCCGACCCATGCCAAAGAAGCCTTTCGTTTACGTGTAGAAGACTTAATCCAAGCTTATTCGCCCAAGGCCAAGCTTTTAGTTCTCTCCTATCCCAATAATCCGACCGGTGCAATCATGCAACGCGAGGACCTGCTCCCCATCGCAGATTTCGTGGCCGAGCACGATCTACTCGTTCTTGCCGATGATATTTATTCCGATCTCACCTATGCTGGAACACATACCTCTTTCGCAAGCTTGCCAGGGATGCACGACCGCACTCTCTTTGTCAGTGGCTTCTCGAAATCCTACGCCATGACCGGCTGGAGAATTGGATACGTTGCTGGACATAAAGCCCTCATCGGAGGTATGACTAAAATTCATCAATACACCATGCTTTGCGCCCCCATCACAGGACAATTCGCAGCCTTAGAAGCGCTACGATCTGCCTCAGAAGCCAAAGCAGATATGGTCACAGCCTATGATCGCAGACGTCGCATCATGGTTCACGGCTTTCGGCAAATGGGGCTGGACTGCTTTGAGCCCTTGGGAGCCTTCTATGTCTTTCCGGATATTTCGAAAACTGGCTTATCTTCGGAAGAGTTTGCTGAAGAACTCTTAAAAGAAGAAAAAGTAGCCGTTGTTCCTGGCACCGCCTTTGGACCATCAGGTGAAGGACATATTCGTTGTTCCTATGCCTATTCCACAGAACAACTTCAAGAAGCCCTCAAACGAATTGCACATTTTGTCAAACCCAGACTTGCATGAGCACTACTTCCCTAAATAAGGAATAATAATTGGCGGAACCAACTTATCCTTTTCTCGTTCTGCCAACCAGAGTTTATAACGGGAATCCTTAATATTGCGCATGACCAGAAAGGCGTTTCTTTGAAGAACACCCTTTCCACGCCATCCTGCGGCCGTCGTTTTGAAATGCTGTTGAAACTCTCCTTTGCTTAAATCGAGAGTATCGAGTAAATCTACACCACGGCGCAGCGGGAGCACAGACGAGGAAGGGCCACAGGAAGAGAGCGCCTTTTGTTCGTCCTGAATCCTTTTTTGGTTGTGTGGACAAACTTCTTGGCAAGTGTCACACCCAAAAATTTTCGGTCCCAAGAGTCTCCGCTCCTCCAGCGTGAGCACTTCTTTGCTCTGTGTAAGATAAGAAACGCAATGTCTGGCCTTAAAGGGGTCTTTCCCGATGATCTGAGCTGGACAGGCTTTATCACATCTTTGGCATCCCCCACATTGATCATGTATAAATGGATGATCCGGTTCAATCTCTTGATCTAGAAGGAGTAATGCTAAGGCTACGAACGAACCGCAACCTGGGATAATAAGGTGTTGATTTCGACCGATCCAACCAAGCCCCGCTCGAACTGCAAAGGCACGCTCCACTAATGGCCCAGTATCCACTTGCCAGCGAAAGGTCCCAGGCCAACCCTCAATAACTAAGGTCTGCATCAGGACATTTATCTTTTGCTGAAGCACACGATGATAGTCTTCTCCTACCGCAGAGCGGGCAATCACGCCCTCTCCTTCCTTAGGGGGGAGTGCGAATGGGAGCGGATAAGCCAAGACGATCACTGTCTGACAAGCTTGCCAATTGGCTTGGGGATCGATTCGTTGTTTAATTTCCCTATCTTCAAAAGGAGCTGCAACTCCTTGATCCATCCGAGCCTGTAACAATTGGGCCAAACCGTAAATTGGTTCTGCGGTAGTAAAACCAACAGATGCAAAACCCAATTCATACCCCCATCGTTTAATGTTCGTTTTCCACTGTATTTGTTCGACCGCTTCCATGGTTCCTCCTCAGGCAAACCCGCCACGGTGCTCTGCCGTGCTGGGTTACATTTCCATTCGTCAGAAGTATAACTTTCTAAAGACTCGAATGCAAGTCAAGAACCGTCCCTGACATAAGAATTCATTTCATTCATTAGCGGTACCACGTAGTGGCATGGGGTCTGATTGTATAAGAAAACAAGCCTCTCTCTTGAGGGGCTTGTTTCATAACAGCTACATGACGAGCTTCATCTTTCGACGCTCTCCCAAAGAATTATAAAAGCAACCTTATTTACTCGCTCTAAAATAAGCGTAGGTCATCGGATCTCCTTCTTGAAGGATCTCCCCTGCTGTTACATCCGCAAGAAATAACGTATGTGTTCCTGCATCCAACTGCCCCATAACCGTTGCTTCCATCGTTACTAGCGAATCATCAAGTAAAAGGACTCCCGATTCTCCACGATGCACAGCTAAACCTTCAAACTTATTAACATCCCGACCTGAGCGATATCCAAACCCGCGGGCATAGTCGTGACCAGTTTGATTTAGTACTGAGACACCAAACTTGCCACTCTTTAGAATTAATTCATGAGTAAAGTTTTGCTTATTGATTCCAATCGCCAATCTCGCCGGCTCCGCAGTAACTTGAAAACAAGTGTTTGCAAGATCG
>JAJYAS010000577.1:365-3544 GCA_021779415.1 Bacillota bacterium | reverse complement strand
TAATATCCGAGATGATGAGAAGAAACTATTTGCCGAAAAAATTACTAG
The DNA here is from genome assembly GCA_021779415.1 of Bacillota bacterium. The sequence continues at coordinate 3,496 of JAJYAS010000577.1, read as the reverse complement.
ACTTGAAGATTTAGGTCACACAGAGCCATCAGGCTCATCACCAAGGAACAAACCGAACAACACTTTTGAGGCGCCTCGAACGAATGGAAACGGTAAGATGACTAAAACAGTTGCCAAGCGTCTATACTTAAGATTTAGCAACGAGCAAAATGAACTTATGCCAGAAGTTTTAAGACTGTTAAAACGTTTCCCTGGTAGTCAACCAGTGCGTTTTTACTTTGAAGAAACTCAGAAAGTCCTTGAAGTAGAGCGAGAGTTCTGGGTTAATGATGGAGATGAGCTGATGAACGCACTTCAAGAAGTGATGGATTCACAGAATGTGGTTTGGAAGCTCGCTAAAAATTTTGCCTAAAAAGGTTTATTAACTTGCAGGATTCTTGCCTTTTAAGGCGAAACCCATGACAACATCCTTAAATGAATAGGAGAAATAATGTGCGTATCGCGATTTATCCGGGAACATTCGACCCGGTAACCAATGGTCATCTTGATATATTAGTTCGGGCCAAAGAGCTATTTGATGAGGTTTTTATCGCTGTTGCCGCTGATAGTAAGAAGACTCCCTTATTTACGCTAGGAGAAAGAATGGAACTTCTCTTAGAATCCACGAAAGACATGCCAAATGTTAGTGTCCGCGTTTTTGAGGGTCTAACAGTCGAATTTGCCCGGCAATGTGGCGCAATAGCTATTCTTCGAGGACTCCGTGCTTTATCTGATTTTGAATATGAATTCCAACTTGCGCTTATGAACAAAAAGATCGCCCCAGATATTGAAACGATTTTTTTGATGACTCAGAGCGAATTCTCCTTTATAAGTTCAAGTGCAATCAAGTGGGCCTCTAGTTTGCATGCTGGAGTCTCGGATTTTGTACCTGTGCATGTAGAAAAGGCTTTAATAGCCAAAAATTCTAGACTACGGACTGACTTGCACGATGAGGATTAAGTGGGTTTGTTGCACAATTAATGGGGCTATGGTATCATAAATCGATTTAATAAGGGGGATTTTCAAATGTGGACTGTGATTTATATTGCTCCCAATAAGTTAATAGCAGAAAAGTATAAAAAAATCCTCACGGATGAAGGGATGCTTGTTCAGCTTCGCCCAATTGGTTCTGCACATCTCGGCGAACATGCTTCAGTGGAAATTCTGGTTCCAGAATCGGAAGCTGAAGAGGCGCATGAAATCATAACTAGCGCTATGGGGAGCTAGTTATGTTTAAGGACATTTTCAGAAAAACAAAGTATGTTACGATAAGATCGACTCCCTTGGAGCAACGAAAATCTTCGGACGTTTCTCCACCCGAAGAACCTATACAAGCGAGTAAGAAAGAAGTACCCGATGGTCTATGGGTCAAATGTCCGGGGTGTGGGGAAGTTCTTTTTAATAAAAACCTTGATGAAAATGCGAGAGTGTGTACTTCGTGTGAACATCATTTTCGAATTTCCGGCAGAGATCGCCTAAGGTTACTAGTCGATGAGAACAGTTTTGAAGAATGGGATGCTGGTATGCTCACCCAAGATTGTTTAGAGTTTCCCGGCTATCCGGAAAAACTCCTTGAGGCTCAAGAAAAGTCCGGTATAACAGAAGGGGTCCTTACGGGTCGTGCCACGATCGAAGGTGTTCCGTTTGTGATTGCCATAAATGAGGCAAGTTTTATGATGGGCAGTATGGGATCGGTCGTAGGGGAGAAAATTACCCGTGCTATCGAGCGTGCGATCGAATTACGCTTGCCGGTCGTTATAGTTTCCACGTCAGGTGGTGCCCGGATGCAGGAGGGAATTCTATCGTTGTATCAGATGGCTAAGACGAGCGCTGCGTTGGGAAAACTGGCTGAAAACCACTTGCTGTATATCTCTGTGCTTACGGATCCTACCTTTGGTGGGGTAACGGCCAGCTATGCTTCGCTGGGGGATATTTTAATTGCCGAACCTAAGGCTTTGATTGGATTTACCGGACCTCGTGTCATAAAACAGACAATGAGGCAGGAGCTTCCGTCAGGAGCACAAACGGCTGAGTTTAATCAAGAACATGGCTTAATTGATCTGATTGTGGGCCGTACTCAAATGCGGTCCGTTCTAGCACGTTTACTGCGGTACCACCATCAGGAAGGGGCTCAGTATGGCGCAACTATTTGAATTTGAAAAACCGATTGCAGAATTAGAACAGAAGATTGCGGAACTTCAGAAGTTTTCCGCTGAAAAGGAAATTGATCTTTCTCAAGAAGTGGCTACTCTTGAAAAAAAAGCAGCGTTTCTGAAAAAAGAAATTTACGGTAATTTGGAACCTTGGCAAAAGGTGCAAATCGCCAGACATCCGGAGCGTCCGAATTTCTATGATTATGCGCCCTTGTTGTTCGAGGATTTCATAGAACTAAAAGGAGATCGACTTTTCGCCGATGATCGCTCGATAGCTGGCGGAATCGCTCTTTTCCACGGTATTGCTGTGACTGTCATCGCCCAGGTTAAGGGTAAAGATACTAAAGAGAATATTAAACGCAATTTCGGTATGCCACATCCGGAAGGATATCATAAAGCGGTGCGTTTAATGGATCAGGCTGAAAAATTTGGCCGTCCAATTTTGACGTTTATCGACACACCCGGAGCAGCCTGTGACTTAGGCGCTGAGGAAAGAGGGCAGGGTGAGGCCATTGCCCGATGTCTGCTCGCCATGTCTGGTTATCACGTCCCAGTGATCAGTACCGTCATCGGGGAAGGTGGAAGTGGTGGGGCTCTTGCTCTCGGAGTTGGAAACGTCGTCTTGATGCTTGAGAATTCCTTCTACTCCGTGATCGCTCCGGAAAGCTGCGCCTCGATTCTCTGGAAGGACACAGCAAAGGCCAAAGAAGCAGCGGCTGCTTTGAAGTTTACTGCCCAAGATTTGTTGAGACTTGGGGTGGCGGATGAATTGGTCCGCGAGCCTCAAGGTGGGGCTCATAATAACCTCAATCAAACTGCTGAAGAATTATCTCAGGTCATTTCTAAGTATCTCGTTCGTCTGCGCTTGGAAAGTCCTGAAGTACTGAGGGAAAAGCGCTATCAGAAATTGCGCGCGATTGGTGTTTTCCAAGAAACAGCAGAGATTAATTTGGCTAAAAAGCTTGACTAAGGCTTTAGAAAAATGTTATTATAACTAGG
>JAJYAS010000577.1:0-355 GCA_021779415.1 Bacillota bacterium | reverse complement strand
TATATGGGCGAGTGGCGGAATGGCAGACGCGTCGGTCTCAAAATCCGATATATGTGAGTATGTGGGGGTTCAAGTCCCCCCTCGCCCACCACGTTATTGAAACACAGTTATATCAAGGGTTTACGGAGTTGGTAAGAAATTGCCAACTCTTTTTGTTTTTGCTTTGAAGGCAAGAGAATGATTCTCCTGCTTTTTTGCGTATTACGGTCTGCGAGAGCCAACAGGACTTGTGGATGTTCTGATTAGCAAGAAGTTTCCAGAATGTCACTTTATGAGGCGGCCTATGGGTATACCTATTTAAGAGTTTTAACCCATAGTTTCATGATGTTCCTGTGTGTCTTGTTCATAATAGCCT
>JAJYAS010000576.1 GCA_021779415.1 Bacillota bacterium | reverse complement strand
AATGGTTGACTGGACCATTCCCGGTGTTGCTGTCATTCTAGGGCGAGCTAAAGACTCTCAAGCTGCGAAGAAAATTGTTGACAATCTCATGGGTAAAGGGTTCATGATCTTTTTATGTGATGAGGTTATTGAACAGTTGCTTGAAGAAAACGTAAAAATCGGTGAGGATTATATTGCTTTCCCCTTAGGAAACTTTACTCAGATCATTCACGCAGTGAACTATGCGTTCCGTGCTGGCTTAGCTTTTGGCGGAATTCCAGCTGGAGAACGAGAAAATCATCGTGATTATCAGCGTCGTCGGATTCGGGCTTTCGTCTTAAATCTTGGCGAACTGGATGATGTAAAACTAGCTGCTTCAATGGGCGCAATTTTCATGGGCTTCCCAGTCTTGACAGATCAGGTACTCAGTGATGATATGCAAATCCCTGATTGGTATATTTCCGAGCCTGATTATGAAAAAATAGTCCCTCTGGCCTTGGAAGTGCGAGGGATCAAATTAACCAGCGTCGAATTACCGATCCCGGTTAACTTCGGACCAGCGTTTGAGGGCGAAACAATTCGCAAAGGGGATACCTACGTCGAATTCGGTGGTGGACGAACGACTGCTTTCGAACTTGTCCAAATGGTTGGACCGGAAAATATCGTCGACGGTCAGGTCACGGTTATAGGTCCCGACATTGATACCGTTCCTGAGGGAACCAAACTTCCTTTGGGAATTAAAATTGATATCTATGGACGAAAAATGCAGGCAGATTTTGAAGGAGTTTTCGAACGTCGAATTCACTATTTTGCAAACTATGGTGAAGGCGTTTGGCATGTGGCTCAACGTGATTTGTGCTGGGTCCGGATTTCTAAAGATGCTAGAGCAAAAGGATTCTTAATGAAACACTTTGGCGATCTTTTGATTGCTAAGTTAAAAGAAGAATTCCCGGCAATTATTGACCGTGTTGAAGTAACTATTATGCTTGACCAAGCTGCGGTTGATGAAGGCCTTATTCTCGCGCGCGAACGTTATAGAGCTCGAGACGATCGCATGAGGAGCTTGACAGATGAATCTGTTGAAGACTTCTACTCCTGCTTGCTCTGTCAGTCCTTTGCTCCAAACCACGTTTGCATCGTTACTCCAGAACGGGTTGGATTATGTGGTGCAGTAAGTTGGTTAGATGCCAAAGCATCCCATGAAATCTCTCCAAATGGTCCAAATCAACCGATTCCTAAAGGACCGGCCATTGATGAGTTAAAAGGTATGTGGCATAGTACAAATGAGTATTTGTATAAAGCTTCGAACAACACCTTGGAAGAGGTTAATCTTTATACTCTCATGGATAGACCGATGACCTCGTGCGGTTGCTTTGAGGCCATCATGGCTATCGTTCCTGAAGCAAATGGTCTTATGATCACGACACGTGAACATTCAGGAATGACCCCTTGTGGAATGACATTCTCCTCACTAGCTGGAACATGCGGTGGAGGGATGCAAACTCCAGGATTTATGGGAATTGGCAGAACTTATCTGCTCAGTAAAAAATTCATTCCTGCCGATGGTGGACTTGCTCGCATTGTCTGGATGCCAAAAGAACTGAAAGAATTCTTGCGTGAGGACTTTGTACAACGCTCCATCGATGAAGGTTTAGGGGCAGACTTCATTGACAAAATTGCCGATGAATCAGTTGGTTCCACGGTAGAGGAAATCATACCTTTCCTAGAGGAAAATGGACATCCATGCTTTAACCTTGAATCTCTCATGTAATATTTGCTCGCAGACAACAAGGTCCCAACGATAAATTTCAAGGGACCTTGCTAGTCTGCTACTATCCTATATCGATTAGAAAGGGGATTTAAAATGGCTCTTACAGGTTTAGAAATCTATAAACAACTACCCAAGAAAAACTGCGGAGAATGTGGTGTGCCAACTTGCTTAGCTTTTGCCATGGCTTTGGCGTCAGGAAAAGCAGCGTTAGACGCTTGCCCATATGTCACTGAGGCTGCCCGTGAAAACCTGGATTCTGCAGCGGCTCCCCCGATCAAAGCTATAAAATTTGGCAAAGATTCTGTTCTCGGAGATGAAACAGTCCTTTTCCGTCATGATAAGACGTTTTATCACCCAACGACGTTATTAATTCAGGTCTCTGATACCCTTAATGATGATCAATTGAATGCTAAAATTCAGGAGATCAAGGGCTTAGAATTTGAGCGTGTCGGTCTCCAATACAGCTTAGATGGCGTGGCTATTGTTCAAGAATCTGGAGATGCTGCCCGTTTTGCTAAGGTAGCAGCTACTGTAGCAGAGGCTACTGATAAATCATTACTTCTGTTAAGCAGCGATGTTGGAGCTTTAAAAGCGGCCCTTGCACCTTTGGCAGCCCGTAAACCCCTGATTGGAGCAGCAACATCAGAAAATTATGAGGCTATGGTCAACCTAGCTAAAGAAAACTCGGTTCCTGTCATCCTTAAAGCTGAGGGACTTGACGCCCTCGAAGAACTCGTCGTTAAAGCTCAAGCCTTGGGTTATAAAGAATTTGTCTTAGATCCTGGAGCAAGGACTCCTGTTCAGACGTTAGCTAATCTTACCCATCTGCGTCGTTTAGCTATTAAGAAAAAATTCCGTCCATTTGGTTATCCGGTCATTGCTTATACCAGCAATTCTGAGCCAATGGAAGAAATCATGGAGGCTTCAGTCTATGTGGCTAAATATGCCAGTGCTGTAGTCTTAAAAACTAGCAAGAAAGCTCACGTATTACCACTTATGACTTTAAGACAAAATATTTATACTGACCCACAAAAACCGATTCAAGTTGAGCCAAAACTTCATTCTGTAGGAAATGTCAACGAGAACTCACCTTTCTACATTACGACAAACTTCTCCCTAACGTATTATAGTGTCGAAGGAGAAGTAGAAACCTCCAAAATTCCTAGCTATATCCTACCGATCGATACAGACGGGACCTCGGTTCTCACAGCCTATGCCGCAGGTAAATTTGAGCCTGAGAAAATCGTTGAAGCAATGGTTGCTTGTGGTATCGCTGATAAAGTTAAACACCGTAACGTGATCATTCCAGGTTATGTCGCCGTTATTTCAGGAAAACTCTCAGAACTTTCCGGCTGGAAAGCAGTGGTTGGGCCACGTGAGTCAAGCGGAATTGTTTCTTTCTCTAAATCCTTAACCTAAGTTTTGGGGGTATAGATACCAATTATGCTAAGATGAGAGCTAATATCTATTCTTGATTAACCGATTTCAGTGGGCTATCTTGGTAAAGTAAGGAAGTGAAAACGTTGACACAATTTCAAGTAAAATTCATGCCAGATAACCGCGTTGTGGAGGTAGCTCTTGGAACATCTTTGCTCGTTGCTGCTGCGAAAGCGGAGATTTTCATCAAATCCGGGTGCGGTGGTAAAGGGACTTGTGGAGCTTGTAAGGTAGTCGTGGCAAGTGGGGACCCCTTAATAAATGGAACCGGAAATTTAACACCTGAACAACTTTCTCAAGGGGTTCGACTAGCCTGTAAAACTATGATTCAAGGAGATATGATCGTAGAAGTACCGCCT
>JAJYAS010000575.1 GCA_021779415.1 Bacillota bacterium | reverse complement strand
TGTTCGGAAGACTTAACTACAATTTTGGCATTTTCCAGCATCTGCTGAATCCCCGCTGACATTTGCTCGACACTTGCAGAGGTCTCATTAACTGCATTAAGTTGTCTTTCAGCACCGACAGAGACTTCCATAATAGCCGTTGCTACCTGTTGAGATGCTTGAGCAGATTGTTCTGCTCCAGCGCTCAATTGCTGGGAGGACGCTGCCACTTGTCTTGAGGACGATGACACTTGTTGCACAAGGTCAATTAAATTATCTGTCATGGTTCGGAAGGCTCTACCCAGATGTCCAAGTTCATCTTTTGAGTTATTATCAAATTGTCCGATTTTCAAATTCCCCTTGGCTATTTCGTTCGCGTTTGCTGCCATTTGGGCAATTTGTTTCGAAAGTTTATTACTAAGTATAGTCCCTGCTATAAGAGAAATTCCCAAGGCTAACAAAATAGATAGGATCGTGTAAATAATACTTTGTTGAGTCCTTTGCTTATGCTCCATTTGCTTTGCTAAAACAAGCTTATCAATATTATCAACCCAGTTACCCGTTCCAATCACCCAGTTATAGGGCTGAAATAAAAGCGTATAACTTCTTTTAGGTAAGGCTTCCGTTTCATTGGGCTTGGCAAAGGTATAATCCGAATACCCTCCTCCTGCTTGTTTCCCGTTAGTAATAAAAGACTGAACAAAAAATCTCCCCTGAGTGTCCTTACTCTCGTAACGTGACTTTCCTTCAGAAGCCTCTCGACCGAGAAGAACCACGTTTATTCCTTCCGTTGTATCTATCCAAAAGTAGTTTTCTCCGTCATAACGTAAATTTCTAACTAAATCAGCAGCTTTCTTTTTTGCTTCTTCAGGTGTGTATTCGCCTTTCTGCTGCCTATTATAGATATCCTGAACCAAACTATAAGCTGTTTGTACCTCTAATTTAACGGTTCGGTCAAATTGTTCGTATAGGGTATCGCGGTATTGTTGGGTATTCGCTTTTTCTGCGACTAGTACATTGTAAATGTTATACCCACCCAAAATTGAACCCATAATGAAGGCCGTCATTACCAATAATAAAATAATGCGATATTTGATTTTAGTCATCCTTCTCTTCCCCCTAAATTCTATTTCTCCATCCCCGACCACAACTACCATTTTGCCTTACTTTTTTCTCAGAAGGTTAAACGCTATCCCATGGGTAAAAACAAAATCGCTCCCCAAAATAGGCAGCGAAAATTCCTAAATTGGCGGCTCGGCAATCATCACCCAAGAGTGGAAGACCCGAAGCTTTGCGTCCTCAGTTTTCACTGAGTTTGCCATTGTCAATTGCCTTATGTAGTTTGCAAATAAGTCCGTGTGCAACTTACTATTACTTTATGATCTCCCCTGTTTCGTTATAGTCCAGTTGACTATAACATATATAGTATAAATTTGGAATATATTTTATTATGTATTTCAACAATATTTTTGTTAATTCCCAAAATTACATACGTTAAACTTAAATTAGGACCAGAAAAAGGCAGCAACTTAACAAAGCGGTCAACTTGCTGCCTTCCCGTATTAATGCTAGGCCATATACCTTCAGTGAGCCAACCATGATCTTTGGAAATGGTGTGTTATGAAATCTTAAACTTCAATAAGGATTGTTGCAATTCATCGGCCATAGTCGCTAAAACCTGACTCGAAGAGGCAATTTCCTCCACTGAGGCCGTCTGTTCTTCCGTAGCAGCAGAAACCGTCTGAGTCTGTCCTGTAATATCCCGACTCGTCTCATAGATCTCAGCAACAGAAGAAACAATACGTTGACTACCGAGTGCCATTTGTTGAATCTCGTCTGAAATCTCTCTCACCTGAAACGATACTTGATTGACTAATGACGTAATTTCATTAAATGCTAGGCCAGCGGTTTCTGCGACTTCGGTTCCAAGTTTGACCTGATGTGTTCCTTCATTCATCGAAATGACTGCATTTTGTGTGTCTTGTTGAATTTCGTTGATCAATAAAGCAATTTGTTTGGACGCCTCCTGAGATTGTTCTGCTAACTTACGAACTTCATCCGCGACAACAGCGAACCCTCTTCCTTGCTCTCCTGCTCGCGCAGCCTCAATTGCAGCATTTAAGGCGAGAAGATTGGTCTGTGCGGCAATACCCGATATTGTATCGACTATCTGCCCGATCTCTCTAGATCGCTCCCCTAAGCTCATAACCACATTTGCTGATCCGGTCACTGTTTTCTCAATATTGATCATTTGTTGGATGGTTTTATCGATCGCCTGACTTCCATCTACAGCGGAGAGTGCCGTTTTCTCAGTGGTTTTGACGGCAGTTTTGGCGTTTCCAGATATTTGTTGAATTCCAGCAGATATTTGCTGTACAACCGCCGATGTTTCATTAACAGCATTGCGTTGCTTTTCTGTTCCTACTGAGACTTCCATAATAGCTGCTGCTACCTGCTGGGAAGCCTGCGCGGATTCTTCTGCTCCAGCACTCAATTGTTGAGAAGATGCAGCAACTTGCTCTGAGGACAATGACACTTGTTGAACTAGCTGGATTAAATTATCCGTCATAGTTCGGAATGCTCTGCCCAGCTGACCTATCTCATCTTTTGAGCTACTTTCAAATTTCCCAATTTTTAGATTGCCTTTCGCAATTTCCTCAGCATCATCGGCAATACTAACAATTTGTTTTGAAATTTTATTGCTTAACAGGATTCCGAATACCAGAGAAACTCCAAACGCCAAGATCATGGATATAATTGTATTGATAATGCTTTTCTTGCTCTTTTCTTGATAATCCAGTTGTTTTGCTAAAACAAGTTTATCAATATCATCTACCCAGTTTCCTGTCCCTATCACCCAATTATAGGGCTGAAACAACAAAGAATAACTCCTCTTTGGTAGCGCTTCAGTTTGATTAGGCTTAGCAAATGAATAGTTTGTATAACCACCACCGACTGAAGATCCATTAGTTATTATCTCCCGAATATAAAATATGCCCTTACTATCCTTGCTGTCAAATCGTGATTTGCCCTCTGTATCTCTCCCCAGATAGACAACATTTATTCCTTCCGTCGTATCAATCCAAAAGTAATTATCCTTGTCATATTGTAATTTTCGAACTAGGTCAGCTGCTTTCTTTTTTGCTTCTTCTGGAGTTAATTCCCCTTTTTGCTGACTGTTATAGGTATCTTGAATTAAACTATAAGCAGTTTGTACTTGAAGTTTTACTGTCCGATCAAATTGCTCATATAAAGTATTGCGATACTGGGTTAGGTTCGTTTGTTCTGTCACTTTCACATTATAAATATTGTACCCTCCAAGGATTGAACCCATGATCAAAGCCGTCGTCAATAATAAAAGAATAATTCTATATTTAATTTTGGTCATACTCCCATCCCCCTCGAAAATCCCTTTTCTGTTCTTTAACTATACACAAACCTTAGCACATGACGCTAATGGTTAATATAGTACTTAAGTCCTAATTATTCTAACCTAGGATTTAAGGTAAATAATACCTATTGGGTATTTAGCAAAACTCCCCTTGTGAAATAAAAAAAGAAGACAGTAATAAAA
>JAJYAS010000574.1 GCA_021779415.1 Bacillota bacterium | reverse complement strand
AATCTTTATGGATAAACTATGTGGACGGATGAAGGCTTTCCAAGCTCTGGAGGAAGTGCCGGTTAAAGTCTGAGGGTATATGAGCACAGTTTATTGTGCTCAATCAATTAGACCTCTTTCGAAACTCGATATCCTACCCCAGAACTGTCATGTATGGACTTCGTCCATTTGATGGTATGGGCTACGCCCATAAGTGGATCCCGGGTCAAGCCCGGGATGACAGCGGAAGGGTGGGGAGAATTCTGTATAACAACTAGCATTTCGAGCTTAACCTATTGTTTATCATAAAAATACAACACCTGAAATTGTCATCCCGGGCTTGACCCGGGATCCACTTATGGACGAAGTCCATAATATCATTCTGGGCCCTGTCCCGGGCTTGATCCGGGATCATTTCAGCATCTAAAAGAGATCCCGAAATGATCCCGGATCAAGTCCGGGACTAAAGGTTCGGGATGACACCGAAGTGGTATCAATGTTGGGTTTCGAAAGAGGTCTATTGTATAGTAAATTAGTTTGAATTAGGTGTAAAAAAATTGTGTTAGAGTTTGATATAAGTTTTCAAAGTTATGGATCATGTTTCTGGCCCATTTTTTCATTTTAGCCCAGAATTTCTCTATGGGATTCAAGTCAGGAGAGTATGGTGGAAGGAAGATAAGACGACACCCTGCTCCTTCTATGAGGTCTCTTGTTTTCTTGGACTTATGGAAAGAGGCATTATCGAGAACAACAACCCGTCCAGGCGTCAACTCAGGAACAAGGACTTTCTCAAGCCATAGATTGAAAATTTCTGTATTGCAAGCTCCATAAAAAGTAAAAGGTGCAAGACATTTTCCTTGTTGAAGGGCCCCTATGATATTCATTCTTCTATATGTTTTTCCACTTCGCGTGCCTTGAACAGGCTGCCCAATTTCTGACCAAGCATATTCCTTACAGCTTCCTTCTTCCATGCCGCTCTCATCGACATAAACGAGGTCTTCCTCGGAAATATCCTTTAGCAGCTTTTGATAGGATTGGCGTTTTTCTTCATTTGCCTCCACATAGGTGAAGGCTTTTTTTTATAGCTAAACCCCAGCTTTCGAAGCCTATGAAATATAGAAACATCAGCCACACCAAAGTTTGAACCTATTTGTTTGAGGGTTTGTTCCGGATGGGCTCTTACATATTCAATTAATGCTTGAGGATCTACTTTTCCTTTACTCCCTAGTCGCTTACGGGGATTAAAATGACCCTCAGCAGTATAGCGGGACCACCATCTCTGGACTGTTGAAAGATGCAGACTGAAAACCTCAGCGCAAGATCTTTGTGAATGCCCTTTCTTGAGGTAGTTAATGACTTTTTCTCGTAAGTCTAACGCGTATGGACTTGTGCTCATGTTTTTCTGTTTATTAAAGCACGTATCGTTTTCTAATTCAAGCTAATTTACTATAGTAAACCCTTTTCTACATTTAAAACGTTAGAGAAGAATTGCGACCAGATATGCAAAAAATACTGCTTCTTTCCTGCCGGCTATTCAAATCCGGTGTATCGCTTTGTGGGCTAATATCTCGTTACAACACTCTCTATTCTCGTTCCGCCCTTGTCAGCGCGTCATTAACACGAATGGAGAATTGGGTGGCTATGGCGGCGGAATTAATCGCAAAAAATGGCTCATTAATCAAGAAAAACAAAATAGTAAAGGTAATAAAAGCTTTTCTTGATCCGATCGCATCCTCATGGCTTTGCCAATAAGACTTTACTTTTTTTCTAGTGCAATCATCCTATTCGAATTGTTATTGGAAAAAATGGGAATAAGATCATATTTTTTAATGAGTGCATTATGATAATCATCTTGCTCCATATCATAATCATTGGGGTCTTCTGAGGCCGCTGACGAAGCAATCATAAAACGTCCGCCTGGTTTTAACATACGTACAAGAACATCGACTGTTTCTGGTTTATATGCATGACCAAATGAGAAAGTATTAAATGCGTCAATGATGGCATTAAAATGGGATTCGTAATTCACCAAAAGCATACTTAACAACTTTGTATCATTAATATCAGCAATAACATCAGGAATCTGAAAAGGTCTTAAATCAATTGTCAAACTATTTTTATAACGGCTAAGAGATTCCATTTTATTACGTCCTATATGACCCCCTGCTATGACAAGATCCGTCACTGGCTCATTCCTATTTTGCTGAAAAAACCTTAATTGTTCGAGAGGACCATAGGTCTCATTCACTGTAGAAAGAGATTCCATTTTAAAATTTTTTAAGAATCCAATTTTTTCTAAGTTTAGCAAAAGTGCATAAACCGCTTCTTGAGGATATGGACTTTCTTTTATGCTATAGTTTTCTTGTTCATCCGCTTCCCAAGATTGCCATAAATGATGGATAAAAGCATCGAAAAGTGTACAGTTGAGGGGCCCTTTTTCAAGGATATCATGTTCAATATTATTGATATAAGGAACATAACTCTTATTTATAATTGATTGTATACTTGCACGATGCATGGTTTTTAATGTCACCAACGTTTTCTCAGGAATGGGCTCACCAGTATCAGCAATCTGAGAAAGTATTTCTTCGGTAAGAGGAAATTTAAATTTATCCAATAATTCAATCTCTTCTAAAAAATTTTTCTTTTTATCTAGATCCAGGTACTGCAGAAATTGAGTACGATCATATGTTCTAACACTCTGCTCAAAAAAGGAACGGGCTTCCTCAGATAAAAAAGCGGTCTGAGCAATGACTTGTCGGGCATCTTCTAGATGATTGAGGTCATATTTAAAAAAGGATTGAGCTCTCCTATGAGTAGGGATTTCATTCCTCTCTGGCTCCATTGACCAAGCAGGCATAGTGAAAGTGGATCCTAGCAAAGCCGCAAAAGTGGCTAATGCAAAAACTCTATTCGAATTTCTAGATAACATGTTTAACAATCCTTTTAAAAATATACTTTAGTTTAGAAAAATATTTTTATAAAAAAATGCAAATGATGTCAATAAATAAATTGCCCCCCCATAACTTTCCTATATAAAAAATTCCAATACAACTGGAGAAAAGTATGAATACTGATGTCGCGCGTCTCATCTAACCGGGGACGAAGCCTATTATTGTCAGTGAGATTCTGGAAACACCTACCCGTGGAGTGTGGTTTAACCCCGCACTACAGTGGCTTGTACAAATGAACAAAGCAAGCCGTGGTTCGGATAAGAGACAGAATGGTTTGTCTTTTTGAAGCTGGAATGGGAAGTAATCGTTTAACCGAACGGTGAATTTGTCCCTCCCTTAATCAAGCCTGAAATAGAAGCTCAGCCTTCTTAAGAATAAACGGAACCCGGATCCTTTAAATGTTTGAACTCAAACATTGAGGGTCCATGATGGCGCGAAATTTAGAAAACACAGGTTTTATCTGTAACAATTGTAATGAAGAAATCCATCCTGTAACAAACGGACGTTACAGGAACCACTGTCCTTTTTGCCTCTATTCAGTGCATTTAGACAATATATAGTAAATTAGCTTGAATTAGAAAACGATACGTGCTTTAATAAACAGAAAAACATGAGCACAAGTCC
>JAJYAS010000573.1 GCA_021779415.1 Bacillota bacterium | reverse complement strand
AGCGTTGGTAGATAACAAAACGGGGCTGTAACAAAACTTTAGTTTTGTTACAGCCCCGTTTTGTTCCGAGAATTTGTAGAATAGAGAGATTCCCATCGTGGCAAATAAATCGTTATGTCTCAAAGATGCCTTGAGACGCTTAGTTTCTAAGCTCGAATCGTGAAATTGCTCCAAATCTAAGTTATTAAAGTATCTATAGTGGCAGATAAGCAAGTGCTCTGAACTGATTCGTCAGATGGAAAGTCACGATTTTTACTTACTCGATGTTGAAAGCCTGAGAAATCATTATACCCGCACATTAGAACATTGGGCTCATAACTTCGAACAGGCCCTACCGAAAATCCGCGAGAGTAAAGATGAATCCTTTATCCGGATGTGGCGCCTCTATCTTCAATCGTCTGCTGCTAACTTCAACTGTGGCAATATTGACCTACACCAGTTTATATCCAGCAAAGGACCTAATAATCACTTGCCATGGACCCGGGATTATATCTATAACTAGGCACCTGAGCCGTACCATGGGAATATAGCCAAATGCCTACTACTATACGTAAGTGTCTAGAACTGTCGGCTTATTAACCAAACTTATCAATTGCTGACCTCTTTATGAAAAAGATTACTAGTTAAATATTCCGAATGATTTTAAGAAAAACAAATTGACCCCTACTTTGAAAGTAGGAGCCATTAGCTGTTGGCCTTTATAAGGTGAACCCCATCACCTGAAATAACTATAGCACTATTTATAGTTTTCAACGCCGTTGTCAGAGTGTTTGAACTATTTTAGGATCATCTAGAACTTAACTGGATTATTGAGGTTTAGCAATCCCTTTGTCCCCACGATTAAGGGAAAACATGGCACCGATGATACTTAAGCCAGCAGCTAAATAGTAGACGATCCCAGTGCTATGCAAAAAGGCGGTAACATAGGGAAGAGAAACCTTGGAGTCCATGCTATGCTGGAAAATTGCGACTGAAAGGGTAATCCCTAAGACCATACCCAAGTTCTTAACTAATTGGCTAATGCCAGAGGCTGCGCCCAATTTATTCTTAGGGACCGTGCCCATAATGCAGGAATTGTTGGGTGCTTGGAAAAGACCTAGAGAAGCCCCCATACCGAAGACAGCTAGGATCACTTGTATAACCGGGGTATTTTCGCCGACGTTGGCCAAGAGAACTAAGGCGAGGGCATTGAGGATCATTCCACTGCTGGTTAAGAAGGTGTAGCCGATTTTGTCCGAGAGCCGTCCTGCGAAGGCTGCCATAACCGCCATGCCAAGGGGAAAGGCCATCATAAACAGTCCAGCCAGTTGAGGCGTATACCCTAAGACTTTTTGATAGTAAAAGGGGAGGAGCACGGTACTGGAATACATGGTGATGAAGGAAATAAGGGCGGCAACAATCGATGTCCAGAAAATTCGCATTTTAAAGAGCTCAAAGTCTAGAATGGGGTTAAGCGCTTTTCTTTCACGGATGACGATGGCGATAAGGCTGATAATAAAAATTGTACCGCTAGTAAGAATCGTCGGGGATAACCAGCCAAAATCATTGAGATTGGAGACGCCGTAGATGAAACTGACCATCCCTATGATGACGTAAAGGGCTCCCCAACTATCAAATTTCTTACGGGATCGTTCTTTGCCATGATCAGCAGGGATGATATAGTGTGAGGCTAAGAAACCAGTGGTTGCCACAATTGTTATCAGAACGAAAATCATGCGCCAGCCCCAGAGACCAATCACGATCCCACCTAGCGAAGGCCCTGCCAGGCTGCCGATAGCTGCTACTGATGCAAGGAAACCAATGTTTTTCCCACGTTGCTCGGGGGGGTAATTTTCTGTGGCAATGGCTAAACCGTTAGCCATGATCATTGCCCCACCGACCCCCTGCAAAACTCGGGTAAGGATCAAGAGGTAGACATTATTGGTCAGAATACAGAGGAATGAAAAAATGGCAACTAGCGCAAACCCACCATTATAGATTCTTTTTCGTCCAAACATATCAGCTAACGTTCCAAAAATAAGGAGTAAGGCAGACATGGTCAGCAGATAAACGGAAGGCACCCATTGAATCATGGAAAGGCTGACATTGAATTCTGCTGCCATACGTGGCAGCCCGACATTAACGACTCCACCGTCAAACGTGGACAGAAAGGCACCTGTAGCAACACAAGCTAAAACATAGGAACGTTTTTGTTTTGCTGCGGGTACGGTGGATATAGGAGTTGACATATTCTTAACCTCCTTAGTCAATACTGAGGACAGCTGGGACCACGGCATTCGTAACCTGTACATTACTTTCAAGTTTAAGAACCCGGAATGACCGCTTAACTTCAGCTCACTGATCTGAAGAGCATGGGCTAATTCGGTCATTCTCGGGTTGGTTCGGGTTGGAAGGGTTTACTCTTGAGGGAAGATGCGAAGGCCTGTATTAACTCGGTTCAGCCCAACTGTACCGTCAATGACCGCGATAACTTCTAAGAGTTCTTCATCCGTGACTCCCATGTTCCTTAGCTGTTTGGTATGGCTGGCGATGCACATGTCTGAGTTGTTGTTGATGGATGTGGTCAAGGCAATCAGCATTTTTGTTTTAGCGTCGATTTTTCCGGGGGCCATGACGGTTTTCATTTTCATGAGTGTCGCTTTCATGTAATCGGGAAAGTTCGCTAAGGCACGAAACGTAGGGGGGACCATACCTTTTTCTTCCTCAAGGTGAGCAAAAATGTGTTTAACCTCCGGGGATGCATCTTGATCTTGGATGAGCTTTACAGTTGACATGGGTTTTGCCTCCTCTTATTTGAGATATGATTATATTAGAAAGTGATAATATAATCATATTAGCACTTAATTCGCAAAATGCAAGATGCAAAATTGAAAAAATTTAGGGTAGTTTCATACCCAGCCAGGACTTCATGCTTGTTGAGGAAGATAACAAGGCGTTCAGTTTACCGCGCATTTCCTCAATCGGAAATGGAATATGAATTCAAAGTTGCAATTCTAGAAAACATATAATAATATACTTATATAAGTAATGTACGAATATCGTAAAGGGGGTAAGGGTTTGAGTTCTGAACCGCGCATTGAGGAGATGGCTGAAGAATTTAAGGTGCTTGGGGATAAAACGCGGTTGAGAATTTTAGCGTTACTGCAGACGCGAGAGTTATGTGTCTGTGATTTGACCGAAGTCTTAGGAATAAGCCAGCCTGGGGTGTCCCAACATATGAGGCGGCTGCGTCAAACGGGCTTTGTGCATGAACGCAGGGGAGGGCAATGGATTTATTATTCGCTGAATGGGGAACATTCGCTTCTTAGCTTGCTTTTGCCCACGTTTCCAAAGGTCGAGGAAGACGAAGAACGGCTAATGCATGCTAAAGGATGCCCTACTTAAGAATGTAAAAATAAGTCTAAGGAGACGAATCAATGACTCAGGCTTCGGATTTCCAAAACGAGTCGGAAAGCCGTGCAGTTCTATAACTTGTTTGCAGGGTCTTTAGCTCGGAAAATTGATGACTCATGGCTCAATCCAAGTTTTCGTGAGAAACTTCAAATGGGTTGCCTGACAT
>JAJYAS010000572.1 GCA_021779415.1 Bacillota bacterium | reverse complement strand
ATTGAAGCGAGCGGTAAAATTGTTGGCGAGGCCATAGCACCTAAAATCATGGCCGTTGGTGCCAATCTTACAGTGCTTAAAAGTGGGGGGACACTAATTACTTCTGCCGGGGCTGTGCCGTTTCCTGCCAGTGTTAATACTGTGGAACAGGGCATAATGTCATTATCGGGTGCTATGGAACAAACTGACAAAGGATTAGGCCTTATTAGTGCTGGAATTGGACCTATAGACGCTAATGGTCAAGCAGTAAAGGTTATGGTGAACGGTAAACCAGGCACCATTCTCTATGCACTTTCATATTTTAAGGGCTCCATTGATGGCCAGGTGCTTCCAGGACTGGATCAACTGCTAGTCGGTTCTAGCAAAATCGGAGCTGGATCTGAGCAGGCCAAAGCGGGAATTAGTAGTGGTCTAGATAAAATGTTGACGGCACCAGCAATAATAAGCGCCCTGAAAGATAATGCTGCCCAAGCAGACAGTTTCTTGGGTAAACCAGAAGGGGCTCAAGCTTCCGTAGCTTATGTTTACCAGACTCCAATAGTAAGCAGGCAAGAAACTGTTATGAATTACGGTCTGGGTGTTATTCTAATTGTATTAGTAATTTTGTTTGCCACAGGACGTCCTTCTAAAATGATTAAGCCTGTTCAGGATGTTAGCCAGAAAATTTAAATTGTACACTAAAACATTTTTTTACTGTGAAAGCCGATTTCTTCCTATTTTGAAGGAGATATCGGCTTTCTTAGTTATTGAAAAGACAAATAGACTGATATAGAGTAAACTGTGAATATAAAAGTAACCAAGTTTTAAAAGTTTGTATACTGTAGAAAAATGAATGAAAAGGATGTGAAGGAGTTTCTCTGAATATATTCAAAAGAGGTGAATTATGGAAGAACTGTTGAAACAAAAAGGATTTGCTAGAATTTTGTTTGATACTATTCCTCAGTTGGCCTTAGTACTTGATCCTATGTGGCGGGTTCATGCGGTAAATCAAGCGGCAAGAGCTTTGGGAGTGAATGCACAAAGAAGGGAAGTCCAGGGTAAGAGATGCGGCGAAGTGATAGGATGTATTCATCACCAAGACGACCCGAGGGGGTGTGGTTTTGGGCCTTCATGCCTTACCTGCATTGCTAAGAACACAGCTCTTGAAGCAATCGCTGAGATGGAAACCCGTAACTCAAAGGGAAAGTTAGAATTTATGACGGGAAGAGTAATGCCTGTCCTCCTAAGTGCTTCGCCTTTCGAATATAAGCAGCAGAAATATGCTATCATTATCATCGAGGATATTTCCTTAATTTCAGAGTTGCAGGGCCTTATTCCTATTTGTGCATCTTGTAAAAAGATAAGGGATGATAAGGGATACTGGAACCGTGTAGAAAATTACATTGAAGATCATTCTGAGGCAGAATTCACACATGATATCTGTCCAGAATGTTCTAAGGAATTGTATTCTAAGATGCGAGAAAGATCGAATAATAAAATGTCAGTTTAAACTTTACGTAGGAGATTGTGTAAGTTTGAAAAAGGGGCTGTTGCAAAACGAACGGAGTTCGTAAAGCATCAGCCCCTCGTTTATTTCTAAAAATATAACTGCGGGTCCAAAAGAACCCGCAGTTGGCGTATAATTGAGTTATGCAAAAAACCAAATTACACTGTAAGAATTATACCGAATTAAATGGACACTATCAATTAGTTTTACCATTTAATTTTAATGTGTTAATACCGAAGGATGACTCAGTTCGACTGCTAAGCCACATTTTGGAGGGATTAAATTACGAGAAGTTATACAAGGCTTACTCTTCCACTGGAAGAAAACCCGCAGTTGAACCCAAAACCCTGTTTAAAGTATTAACTTATGCCTACACGAACAACATTTACTCGAGCCGAAAGATTGAAACCGCATGTAAACGAGACATAAACTTCATGTGGCTATTGGAAGGTAGTAGCAAAGCCCCAGATCACAGTACCATTGCCCGGTTTCGGAAGGACCATCTTAAGGAAACTATAGACGATCTTTTTTACCAATTGGTTCAGTATCTACATACTATTGGAGAAGTAACCTTTAAAAATCTCTTTGTCGATGGGACAAAAATCGAGGCTAATGCCAACCGTTATACCTTTGTCTGGAAAAAGGTCGTTCATAAAAATGAAGCAAAGATGTTCGAAAAAGTTCAAGCCTGCATAGAGGAGATCAACCTAACTTATAGGTCCAACTTCAAAGTAGCCAAAGAAACCGTTTTGGAAGACCTTAAAGCCGCGATGACGTACTTAGAAGAGAAACGACAGCAAGAGAACATAGAGTTCGTTCATGGAATTGGAAAACGAAAGTCAAAGCTGCAGAAGTTGATCGAACAATTGCAGGAATTCTATACCCGCCAGGAAAAGTACAATGTACACAACCAATTATTTGAGAAGAGAAACAGTTATTCCAAGACGGATCCCGATGCGACGTTCATGCATATGAAAGATGATCATATGCGAAATGCCCAGTTGAAGCCTGCTTACAATGTACAGATCGGTGTGGAGAGTGAGTATGTAACAGGGATTGGGATCTTTCAGGATCGGAATGACATAGCAACACTGATCCCATTCTTAAACGATATAGAGGCCAAATTAAAGACTCGCTATCTAAATATTATTGCAGATTCAGGTTATGAAAGTGAGGAAAACTATCTTTATCTTGAAAAGAAAGAGCAGACCTATTTTATAAAACCACAAATCTATGAACAATGGAAAAAGAGAAGTTTCAAAAAGGACATCAGTAAACGAGAAAATATGTTTTACAATCCGGAGACCGATGAATATACCTGTCATAATATGAAGCAGCTCAAGCCAGTGGGAATCACTCATCGGACATCGGCAACGGGGTATCGATCTGAAATAACGGTCTATGAATCGGAAGACTGCAGTGACTGCCCCCATAAATCTCGCTGTACGAAAGCAAAAGCTAATCGGAGAATGCAGGTGTCCAAAATGTTCGTAGAAAAACGTCAGGTATCCTATAAAAACATCACGACTCAAGAAGGAACCTTGCTAAGAGTTAACCGTTCAATCCAGGTAGAAGGAGCCTTTGGCGTTCTCAAAAATGATTACAACTTTAACCGATTTTTAACCCGGGGTAAAACCAGTGTCAAAACCGAATTTATGCTACTGTGTTTTGGCTATAACGTGAATAAACTGCATGCGAAAATACAAAATGAACGAATAGGGAAACCTCTTCATCCATTAAAAACGGCCTAGGAACGGTTACAAAAGACCAAAAAACCAGAGGCTTATTTTGCTGTACCCAAATTAAAGTGCATCAGAGAAGTTTAAAATATTTGGGGATTTACTAAGCAGTTTTAATAGCAAAAAAGCCAAAAAGGAGTGTCGCGACTACTTTTTATAGTAGTTTTGCGACACTCTCTTTCTCGATGCGCAACAATCTTATTTTTAATCTATTTACCATTGAGATAGATGACCGCATCAAGAATATGCACAAAGAAAAAGACACAAAAAAAGAGACCCGCCTAACTTCCGATTAGACGAGTCACTATGTTCAAAAAGGTTTGTTGGGCATTTCGTTTT
>JAJYAS010000571.1 GCA_021779415.1 Bacillota bacterium | reverse complement strand
GTTTTGCCTCGTAAGCTATGCCACGGTGCTTGGCATAGGTAGCTCCATAGAGCCAGCCAAGGCTCATAGGTAAAAACCAAGGGATCAAAGGGAAGTTATTATTCACTAAGCGTTCTGCAGAAAAGGGAATCGGTAAAATAAAAATAGTTTCAAAAACCTGTAATAAAGTTTGATTTTCAGGAAAGATCGTTGTAAGAAAGGGTAGAGACAGTTGACTCAAAAGATAAAAGAACCCAGATATCCCCGCGAGAGTCCAAGGAGATATATGACGTCCAAGTGTAAAAATAAGGAAACCAAAACCAATCGTGGATAAAACGCTCAATGATAAAAAGGTTCCTAAAGTAACGATGGTAAGTGAATGGGCTTGTACTATTGTAGGGAGATAAAATGCAGGGGAAGCTATAAACAGTTGAAAAGCTATTAAAGTTAGCGCCCTTCGCCCTAACAGACGGTCAATACTTGAGCTGGATTGGCCATTTGCTTGACGTTTTTTAATAGAACTAGCTAATACATACCCGGCAATAAAAAAAAATCCTGGCGCACAGATATTTGCTGAAAGCATGACTATTAAAGCTAAGATATTTGAGCTCACAATTGGATTATAGGAAACGATACCATTAACTAGACGTGGTAATCCTTCATTATTAATTCGTCCAACACTCCAAAAAAATAAGGTATGGTCTAGAGCCATAAAAATCATAATTAAACCGCGGGCACGGTCTAAAAATGGGAGTCGACTAAAACTCAAATTAACCCATCCTTCCCTAGAAATAAGACAAGTCCATAGATTATATTGCCCAAAATTATAGAAAATTTGCAAAAAAAGTAAGTGTCAATTAGAGCAAAACTTGAAACTGACCGTATAAAAAGGTTGCCCTTTCGTTGTGTTATAATATGTTGAGAAAATATGGCGAAGGGCTAGGTGTCAAGGAGCATATTAATGGAGCGATTTTTCCGCTCTGTGAAAGATAAATAGGTGAGAAAATGAAAAAAGTTGGCGCAGAGGCATCACAACCAACTCCATGTTTCAAAGTATCGGTCCGAAATCTTGTTGAGTTTGTGCTTATGCACGGAGATTTACAGCCGGGTTCGATCGGGGCTTCACGAGCTCAAGAAGGGACCAAGGCCCATCAGTATGTTCAAAAAATAAGTGGAGCAGAGTATGTCCCGGAAGTAACGCTAAGTTATGTGTATTCCAAGTTGGTATCACAACTCAAGGGTGATGAAAGAGCAAATCTTTCTCTCGAAATCAAGGGCCGCGCAGATGGCGTTATTAAGAACGATTTTGGGATCTGTATTGACGAGATAAAAACAACCTCGTTGGATTTAGACCTTATCGATGAAACATTTAACGATTTACATTGGGCCCAAGCTCAGTGCTACGGCTTTATGTACGCCGTTCAAGAGGGCTTAGAAACAGTGGATATTCAGCTAACCTACTTTCAACTTGATACCGCCAAAACTAAGAAATTCAGGAAAAGCTTTTCAAAGACAGAGCTTTCGGAGTTTTTCTTTTACATAGTCGAGCGCTATCTGGCATGGGCATATCATTTAAAAGAATGGGCAGAGACGAGAGACTCAAGTATTCGCGAGACGCAATTTCCCTTCGGGTCGTACCGACCGGGACAACGGGAATTGGCGGTTGCAGTATACCAAACGATCAAACACAAACAAAAATTATTTGCCCAAGCTCCTACGGGTATCGGCAAGACGATGGGAACCTTATTTCCTGCGCTTAAGGCTATGGCGGAAGGGTTAACGACTCAGATCTTTTATCTTACAGCCAAAACCATTACCCGAACGGTTGCTGAAAGAGCCCTAACCGATTTGCATAGGCAAGGGTTAGCAATCAAGTATCTGACGTTGACTGCGAAGCGTAAACTTTGTTTTCTCCCCGAGTCGACATGTCTCCCTGAAGATTGCCCTTATGCACAAGGATTTTACGATCGCATACGAATCGCGGTGGAAGATGTGTTTAAGGAGGATGCTTGGACGCGTCATGTAATTGAGGAATATGCGCGCAAACATTCAATTTGCCCCTTTGAATTCTCTTTGGAAATGGCAAATTGGGCGGATGTCGTGATTTGTGATTATAATTATGTTTTTGACCCTCGGGTGTACTTAAAAAGGTTTTTCCTTGAAGGAGGAGAGTACACGTTTTTAGTCGATGAGGCTCATAATCTAGTAGACAGGGCAAGGGAAATGTTTTCAGCGGAAGTCAATAAGGATTCTTGGCTAAAACTTAAAAGGCTCACGAAAGAGGACGATCCGAGGTTAACGAAAAGCTTAAGTAAAGTTAATTCCGCCTTAGTCAAAGAGAAAAAACTGTGCTCTGAAACTGGGGGCAACGGAGAACGTGTGGAAAAGGAGCTTCCTTCTAAGTTGCTCCAAGCGTTGAGACAGTTTGTCAAAGAGGCTGAACGTGTTCTAAAAATAAATGAACGACCTTTTCCCTGGCAGGAACTATTTGTCGAACACTATTTTCAAGCCTTAAGTTTTATTCGGACCTCTGAAAGTTATGATAGTCACTATGTTACTTATCATCAGCCAATTCGAGATGATTTTCGGGTAAAATTGTTTTGCCTTGACCCTTCGCTTCGATTAAAAGAAGCCTTGGGGAGAGGACGGGCGACGGTGCTTTTTTCGGCTACTTTGAGCCCGATGGACTATTATATGAACATTTTGGGTGGCGAGGAAACTTCATATAAGTTAAAGCTAACATCACCCTTTCCCCCTGAAAACCTTTGTCTGCTTATTCAGGATCACATCTCTACCAAGTATAAACAGCGTGTTCAGTCGTATGATCTTGTTGCCGAAGCCATTAATGCTGCTATTTCATATAAAGAAGGAAACTATCTGGTCTATTTCCCCTCGTATGCTTATCTAAATGAGATATATCTCAGGTTTAGGGAACAAAATCAACACGTTCAAGTGATCTGCCAAACTCCAGGCATGGCAGAAGAAGCCCGGGAAGAGTTTTTAGCAAACTTTTCTTCAAATCCCGTGCAGACCTTGGTCGGTTTTGCGCTAATGGGTGGGATTTATGGGGAAGGCATTGATTTGATCGGAGATCAACTTTCCGGAGCAGTGATTGTGGGAGTCGGACTACCTCAGATAGGCTCAGAACGAGAAATTATTCGTTCGTACTATGAATCCGCAAGTAGGCAAGGCTTCGAATTTGCGTATATGTATCCAGGTTTCAATAAGGTCTTACAAGCTGTAGGGCGGGTTATTCGTACTGAAAAAGACCGAGGGGTAGTTCTGCTGATCGATGAGCGTTTTTCTCTATCGTCTTATAAGAGACTCTTTCCAGAAGAATGGAAAGAAGTTGGCCTTGTCACAAATCCGGATAGTATCCGTACGGCAATGAAGAGATTCTGGACGGATGTTTAATTACATCTTGCACCAAATACCAAATGATTGTTGAGGTTGAATTTTATGGTTTTGTATATGTTCCCGATTGCTCTTATTGTTTTGTCAAATATCGTCTATAACGTTTGCCAGAAGTCGACACCTCAG
The DNA here is from genome assembly GCA_021779415.1 of Bacillota bacterium. The sequence goes on along the minus strand of JAJYAS010000571.1, from coordinate 45 downwards.
AGTGCTAATCCCTTTTCAGCGTTGCTGATTACTTACTTGACAGCA
>JAJYAS010000570.1 GCA_021779415.1 Bacillota bacterium | reverse complement strand
AGCAAAGAGGAATTGATCGGTTATTGTAAGGAGCGGTTGGCAAGATTTCAAGTTCCTAAGGATGTTATTAATGTTACGGAATTGCCCATAAACTCTAGTGGAAAAATACAAAAGTTTCAGATTCGCCAAACTTATAAAGATTATTATCAAGTATAGGCCTAGGATGATTTTCTTTCGTCCAGTACCAGAGTGTTTAGTGTTAACCTAGCCTTTCATTTTATAAAATACTGATTAGGAATTGATCTTCTAGTTCACACTGAAAGGAGATGGCCTATGTATCCGACTATAGGTAAAATGTTCGAACTTAATGTAGATAAATACCCTGAGCGGCAGGCGCTGGTTTATCCGGCCAAGGGGCAGTCCTGGAGTTATCGGGAGTGGGACGAACGGGTTAATAAGCTGGCGCATGCCCTTATAGCAAGCGGAATTGGCAAAGGCGATGTGGTTTCGGTCTTTCTGTTTAACACCAGCGAATTTGTGACAACCTTGTTTGCCGTAGCCAAAATCGGAGCGGTTTTTAATCCCATTAATTTTCGCATATCGGCAGGTGAACTGGCCTTTATTCTAAATGACGCCGATTCCAAAGCAGTGGTGTTTGAGAACGCAACCAAAGAACAGGTGATAGTTGCCAAAGACCAAGTACCCGGCTTACAGCTATGTCTTTATGTAGATGAGGATGTACCTGAATTTGCTAGGTCATTTTATGAGTTCTTTGCAGAATTTACATCTGATCGCCCGGTCGTTGAAGTAAAGCAGGACGATTGGTACATCATTATGTATACCAGCGGCACCACGGGGCGGCCAAAGGGTGTAATTCACCGGCACAGAGATATGTTGGAACAAAATATGGTCATGATCAGTGATCAAAAGCTTACTTGTCATGACCGGGGATTATGTGCAGCACCGCTCAATCATTCAGCCGAGTTGCATTGTCTCTTCCTGCCGAGGGTTCATATCGGGGCATGCAACGTGATACTGCACCATTTTGATCCCCAACAGGTACTGAGTGCTATTGAGCAGGAGAAGATTAGCGTAATGTTCGGTGCCCCTACCATGTTGAATATGCTACTGCAGCTCAATCATCAGGACTGTGACCTGTCCTCTCTGCGCCTGATTGGCTATGGAGGGGCGGCTATGGCTCCGGCCATGGTGCTGAAATGCCATGAGGCCTTTGGAGCCGAGTTGGTCCAGTATTATGGCATGACCGAGTTTGGTCCTGCAGTTACAGTGCTTTATCCGAATGAACAACTGGCCCAAGCGGGTGCTGCAGGTAAAGCCTTGCTAAATCACGAGGTGAGAGTTGTCAGGATCAAAGAAGGTGCGCCATCTGAACCTGATGATGTGGTTGAACCGGGTGAGATTGGGGAGGTACTAGTGAAAGGACCATGTATGATGGTAGGTTACTTCAAACGCCCTGAGGCAACGGAAAAAGCCCTGTATAAAGGTTGGTATCACACTAGCGACCTAGCGAAAATTGATGAGCAAGGGTACATCTGGATCACAGACCGGGCAGATGACATGATTATTTCCGGAGCAGAAAACATCTACCCCAGGGAAGTGGAGGATGTGTTTTATTCGCACCCCGATATAGTGGAAGTAGCAGTAAGCGGTCTGCCAGACCCTAAGTGGGGTAAAATAGTGGCAGCTTTTGTAGTTCCCAAGCGTCCTGATCTTACGGCAGAGGAATTGAATCAATTCTTGCAGGAGTCCAACAAACTGGCGGCGTTTAAACGGCCAAGGCAATATGTATTTTGTGCAGCCCTTCCCAAAACTCCCAGTGGTAAGATCCAGAAGTTTAAGCTTGATCAGCTTTTGCCAGGGAGGGAAAAGTAATAAGTAAAGTTAAGCCATGAAGAGGAGAGGTTATGTTCAAAAAAATTATAATTGCTAACCGTGGCGAAATTGCTTTGCGTGTGATCAGAGCGTGTAAAGAAATGGGAATTAAAACTGTCGCTGTATTTTCCGAAGCGGATCGAGAGGCCTTACACGCAAAAGCGGCTGATGAAGCGCTTCTCGTTGGCCCTGCGTCAAGCATTAAGAGCTACCTGAATATTGAGATGATTATTAAGGCTGCAATACAAGCGGATGCAGATGCCATTCACCCTGGATATGGTTTTTTGTCAGAAAATGCACGTTTCGCTGAGACGTGTGAGTCGTTCGGGCTGACGTTTATTGGACCGACCGCTAAAGTAATTGAAACGATGGGTGATAAAGCAAGGGCACGTAAGACAATGATTGAAGCGGGGGTTCCGGTAGTTCCTGGTTCTAATGAAATGATCTCTAATGAAGAGATGGCTACAAAGGCTGAGGAGATTGGATATCCAGTACTAATCAAAGCTTCGGCTGGTGGTGGCGGTAGGGGAATGCGTATTGCGAGAAATGTCGATGAACTGGTACAGGCAGTTCATGCTGCTCAAAAAGAAGCGCAAATGTTCTTTGGTAATCCAGAAGTATATTTGGAAAAATTTCTTGAAGATGCAAGGCATATCGAATTTCAGATTCTTGCGGACAAACATGGAAAAATAATTCATTTGGGTGAACGAAATTGCTCGATTCAACGCCGTCATCAAAAGTTATTGGAAGAAGCTCCTTCTATTGGAATATCACCAGAGCTGAGAGCGGAAATGGGTTTGGTCGCGGTTAAAGCAGCCAAGTCGGTTAATTATTCCAGTGTTGGAACGGTAGAATTTTTGCTGGATAAGGATAATAATTTTTATTTTATTGAGATGAACACCAGAATCCAAGTTGAACACCCAGTCACTGAAATGATTACTGGAATTGATCTAGTGAAAGAACAAATTTGTTCTGCAATGGGAGAGCCATTAAGATATAGACAGCAAGACATTACAATTTCAGGATGGGCTATTGAGTGTAGGGTTAATGCTGAGAATTCTGAGAACAACTTTATGCCCTCGCCTGGTATGATTGAAGTCTATCAGGCGCCTGAAGGAGCTGGAATACGTGTTGATAGTTCCGCCTACCAGGGCCATGCAATTTCTCCCTATTACGACTCCATGATCGGGAAACTCGTTGTTTGGGGAGAAACTCGGCAGAGCGCAATTGAAAAAATGGAAAAGGCTTTAAGGGAGTTTAGGATCGAAGGTGTTCCAACAACGATTCCTTTTCATTTAAAAGTAATTAAAAATCCCTTTTTCCTCGGAGGGGAAGTTTATACGGATTTTATTGAACGACATATGTAGGTTAGACAGGTTGTGTAGCGAGTTGATTTACATTTAATTTTCACTTCCATATATCAAGGGGTCCGAATATTCGGCCCCCTTTTATTCACCCCAAATGAAGGAATACTTGTTATTTTGTTGAAATAACAATTGAGCTGTTATCAGTAGCTTGTCGGTAATCCTAAACAATAAAATTTAATTGTTAACCAGATTAGGGGGCGCATTATGCCAAAAAATGATAATATGCTAGCAATTTTATGGATGCTGAATTCAGGTACAAAAATAACTGCAAAGCAAATATCCGAAAGGTTAGAAATAAACATACGATCAGTTTATCGTTATATGGATGCACATTACTGACTTAATTTGCTTGAAACCATCCTGTGATA
>JAJYAS010000569.1 GCA_021779415.1 Bacillota bacterium | reverse complement strand
TCTGTATGATCTTATTCTCTTTTAAAAGTTTCCCTACAGCTCTTTTAAACGCTGCTTTGCTCATATGTAGGCGACTTTGAATTTCAACCGGACTGCTTTTATCATTGAGGGATAGGAATCCTTCATGATTCTTAATCCCTTGGAGGATTTTCATAGTATCGCTTTCCATTTGGACATAGGAAAGTTCTCTCGGGGATAAATCAAGCTTACCATCTTCCCTAACTCGTATGACTCGAGCCTCCACTTGATCGCCCTCTCTTAAATCCGTGAAATACTCATTGACCGGTATGAGTCCCATATACTTATTATCGACCGCGACAAAAGCTCCAAGGCCAGGGTTCATAGAATAAACCGTTCCTACGACTTTGTCGTTCTTTTGATAAGGTGTTTCTGCCGTAAGATACTCATAAATCTCCGTGGTGGCGCTTAACCTCTGACTCTTATCTAAATACACCTTAACCAAATAATTTTTACCCACTTGAATTGGATATTTCTGTTCCTTAAAAGGTAAAAATAATCCTCTTTCTAATCCCCAATCTAAAAAAGCTCCAATTTTCGTCTTGGCATTAACTTTCAAATAAGCCAGGTCCCCTAATTGAGCCAGTGGCTTTCTCGTCGTGGCAATTAACCGTTCTTCGGAATCTCGATAGATAAATACCTCTAATTCCTCCCCTTCTTTAGCACCCTCTGGTAATTGTTTTATGGGTAACAGGACATTATCGTGTCGAACACCCGTGCCTGCATCTAAATAGGCGCCAAAAGATGTAAAATTTGCGATAGTAAGGGTTTGAAATTTTCCGATTTCCAGCATATTTTGGTCTCCTTTCTTTGCTTAACAATTATCGTAAAGATACTGAGTCTTAGAAATTATGGCTGGCCTTGTTGTACTATTATATACGCATGCTTGGCAAAGGCAAACTATGTGACTATCTCGCTAATGCTGGATATTGGAATTTGAACATGAAACCATGTCCACGCGGGTATCCGGCTAGTTTGTGTGATTCTAATTTTTCCACCAAACTCATTGAGAACATGTTGCACATGCGTAAGCCCAATTCCTGTTGAGGCATTCCCTACTTCGGAATACTTCGTTGTAAACCCAGGTAAAAAAATCAGTTCTCTGTCATCGTAAGAGATTGGCTTGCCCGTATTCCCAAGATGCACATTAAGCGTTACACCGTCCAAATGCCAAATTACCGCAATATGCCCGTGCTTTTCAATTGCATCTATTCCATTCGCTAAAATATTGTTAACAACGACAAGGATAGGAAAAAAATTATCCATTAGACAAATCCGAGAGTTAGAAGACGTGATCCATTCAATCATTTTCTGATGAGCCTTAGCGTAGCGCTGCTGACTTTCGATGACGATATTTAGCAGTTCGCTCAGATCAACATGAGAATAGTCATTGGGCTCAATAATATCATTAAGACTACTGAAAACCCGTTGCGTATCCTTCTTGATTTCATGAATCCGTTCAGCGAGATTTAACAGTGAAAGCTGATGCCTATTTTCCTTGAGATCTTGTCCTGCTTGTTGATAAAGTTGAAAACTACATTCCATTGTTTCTTCAATATCTCTCATGATCTTTTTAAGAAAATACCCCTCAGCGTAAAGAGTTGCCCCCAGCAAAAGTTGACCTTGAAACTTTTCCTTGTCCTTTTCAAATAATATCCGTTGCCGAAAGAGTTCCACTGTCGCAATAAAGGCTAGAAAGAAAAGCCCTTTAATCCCTGCTCCCAGAGCTAAAATACTTAAAGTATGTCTATCCACTTGAAAGTTACCAGAAAATACAAGCTCTAATACATTAGCCAAAAAGTCGAACGACACGAAATACAGACTCATGCGAACTGGGTTTTCCTGTTCTCCTTTGACGGTTGGTATTACCATACCAACCGTCAAAACCACATAATAAAGAATAGCAGAGGAGTTTTCCAAAAAGAGAGTCGACCACGGTTGCGCATAAGCTAAGTGACCCGCAAGAATTCGCAAAATAACGACTACGACTCCCGTTAGCCACCCATTGCGAAAAGTCGCTAACCTTGGAAATCTGACGAGACACAACACGTAGAAGACGCTCCCTAAGCCTAACCGAAATGAGGAGCCGAATGGAAAAAAACCGACTTCCCCCAAGATATATGTGCCCAAGATCAAAAAGACTCGCAACGCATCAAACGGCATCTTCTTTTGAAGATGTGTTACCCTGCTCACCCATTTCTCCAGATTCAAGAGATCACCCCTCTACAATCGATAAAAGGATGTAGCCGGGAAAAATCCCATGTCTACATCCTTATCAACGTTATTTAGAATTATTCATTTACATCATCAAATTACGATATCACGCTCTCGATTATTTTGCAAATGACTCCGTCATACTAGCTTTGCCTAAATGATCGAGATCTTCAATATTGGCTTCAAGATCTTCTGGCAATGGTTGGAGGGGATAAGTTGCTCTAGAATGGTCATATACCCCTTCAATTTTCGCCATAACCACCGAGGCCAGCGAAACACCGATTACATTGACTACTGTTCTTCCCATATCCATAATCCGGTCAACGCCTGCGATTAGAGCCAGTCCTTCAACTGGTAACCCAGTCGTTGCTAAGGTTGAGGCCAGAACAACAAAGGAAACTCCTGGAACGCCAGCCATTCCTTTAGATGTGATCATGAGTACTGCAATAATGGTCAAGGTGTGGGCTAAAGTGAGGTGGATGCCATACATTTGAGCAATGAACGGAACTGCAAGTCCCTGATATAGCGCACTTCCATCAAGGTTAAACGTGTATCCTGTTGGAACAACAAACGAAACAATTGATTTTGGCACCCCAAATTGTTCCATTTTTTTAAGAATTCGTGGGAATACAGACTCTGAACTATCCGTCGAAAAAGCGATCAGCAGTTCTGCGCTTAGGTTCTTAAGCATCGTAAATAGATTAATTCCCGCGAACTTGGCGACTGACCCGAACACGACAACAATGAAAAACGCCATTGTCAGATAGAGGATTCCTACCAATTTACCTAATGGAAGCAAGACAGCCAACCCGAATTGGGAGACGGTAAAGCCCATCAAGGCGAAGACTCCATAAGGAGCAGCAGCCATAATAATGTTCGTTAACTTGAACATGGTTTCCGCGACCCCTTGGAAAAAGTGAAGCACTGGTTTTCCAACTTCACCGACTGCAGCTAAGGAAACACCAAAGAGTACTGCGAAAAAGATAACCTGCAACAAATCGGCACGAGCCAAGGCATCTACAATATTAGTAGGAATGAGATTCACAAATAAGTCCACTGTACTATGGTGGGTCGCAGTACCTGTATAGGCACTAATGTCCACTTTTTGAATTGAGCTCAAATTAACCCCTACACCTGGTTTCGTAAGATTGGCCACGGCTACACCGAGCAAAATGGCAATTGTCGTAATAATTTCAAAATAAATTAGAGTTTTTCCACCCAGTTTGCCGACCTTTTTCAAATCGCCGACACCCGCAATACCGATGACGATCGTGGAGAATACAATGGGAACCACAATCATTTTAATGGAACGAATGAACATGTCCCCAAGTGGTTTTAGC
>JAJYAS010000568.1 GCA_021779415.1 Bacillota bacterium | reverse complement strand
TAATGTAATTTTAGTTCCATGTTATCTCATTTTTTTTTATGTTTTAGATTCGTATCTGATGTCTTTGCCTGCTCTGATAACTTATATGTCTCTGAGTTGGTACTTGTCATTAATTCTCACAGCCCTGGCCTTTGAAAGACAAATCATGAGATCTGTTGCATTAAAGAATGTATACGGCTGGCGCAGCGCTATCTTAAGTAATTTCTTTCCCCCGATTATACCTATTCGTTTCACTTGGGGAAATATCATCAATTTCTTGGCAACATTAAGGGCCTGGCGAATTCATCTCTTTGGGTCTCCAAAATCCAAGTCAAAATGGGACAAGACAGACCATCGTTACCTATCTAATAATATCTTGGAGACTTATAAGCGAAAACTAGGTGATCTTTTATTAGAAAAGGGAATGGTGGAACCTAAAAAACTCATATATATTTTGAAGGCTATGAAGAATGGTTCCAATAGGCTGGGAGAAGTTTTACTGGAATACGGAGTAGTATCCGAAAGTCATCTATTATCTGTTTTGGGAGAGCTTTGGGGAACAGGGTATCTTGATGATATTGAGAATTTGGTCAACCCTGCCCTGGTCGAATCTTTTCCACAGGAACAGGCATTTCAATTTCAGGTCGTTCCATTACTAAGGTGGGAGAATAAAGTATTATTAGCTTCATCTCAACCTTTAAATGAATCTGTAAAGCAAGAAATTATTGATTTGGTAGATTTAGAACCTTTGATAGTTCTGGTACCTTCATATGAAATTCAGAAGGCACTTAATACCATGTATAACAATAAATTCGGACCAAAACATTTTAATACTAAAAGGATAGGAGAGGTATTAATTGAGGAAGGGTTGATTGAGATTGATCAGCTATTTCTAGCTTTTAAAACCCAAAATATTACAGGCAGAAGATTAGGAGAAGTATTACTGAATTTAAACATTATTAGTAAAGACAAGCTTGATGCAGTTCTTGCTAATCGTCAAGTCGCGGTGGCTAATGACATCGAATTAACTTTACGTCGACGTAAGTATACGGGGGTGACTGGTATCCCACCAAGGAAGATAGCTTATCCATCTCGGGCTGTTCATAGCAGTCGTATTGTCTTAGTGGGGCGTTTTCTTTAGTCGATTGGCCATTATAGTAATGTAACGGAGTACCTGTCCCGACGTGGCTGCTACTCTGTTATGATTTAGTGAGGGCCTTACGTCCTCCGACCTATGACTTTACTCGGCGCTAACCATCGTGTATATAGGTAGCATTGTGGGTTATTATAAATGAGGATTTAGAAAGGGGGCCTTTGGTAGATGGAAGCTGGAGTACGGAACAAGTTATCGGGTAAAATTGAGGAAATTAAGTCGGACGAAATCATGGCCTTAGTGCGTATGACAGTGGATGGATGACACAATTCGCCAGTAGTCGCGTCCGTGATGACGCGAGAGAGTTTAGAGGATGCCGGATTTAAAGAGGGAGATGAGGTAGAAGCACTGGTCAAAGCGATCAACGTGGTTTTCGTCAAACATTAGCTAGACCAATACGACGAAATACGAAATAAGATTGTTTAAGAGTATGCTGGGTTTTCCGATACTGTGCTCTTGAACAGTCTTATTTTTCGTATTTAGAGGCGTAGAGAAGGGCTTTGCTTCAGTCGGGGCAGGTTTGGCGTTCATAAGATGGTTTCTGCGAATGCTCGGAGTTTTTGTTTTCACTTGGGTTAGGAGGAATATTCAGAAACGTGTAGAACGATAAACTAAAGTCTTGCTAAAACGGTGCGTTGGAATATATGCAGGTTACTAGTATCCCGGCAAGATCCCTGTTACAAGGGGTTGCATAAGAAAGAAAAGATTAGTAGGCACGGTATTATGAGTCAGCCAAATAAGTTAGTAGTGGTTTGGACTAACGGAGATAGGGAAGTTGCTATTCGTATGGCATTCATGTATACACTTAATTCAAAACTTAAGGAATGTGGAACGATGTATCTCTGATAGTTTGGGGGCCTTCGGCTAAACTCCTAGCAGAAGATACAATGTTACAGGAATATGTCAAAAGAATGAAAGATGCAGGAGTGGAACTATTAGCCTGTAAAGCTTGCTCAGATAGTTACGGAGTTTCTGAAGTGTTAGAGAATATGGGGATAAACGTAAAATATACCGGTCTAGTGCTTACAGATTTTTTGAAAGACGATGACACAAGGGTTATAACTGTGTGATTAATTGAATGCAGGCTAAGGTTCCTCCCACCTCTTGCCTCCTAACCGTACTCGATGAACATGTCTGGGCGAAGCCTACCGATGTGGCTGTCTCTCTTAACATGTGCGTCTGTATATATGCAGGTGACTCGAATAATACAATTGCCCTGGGTTGATGGTGAAAGATCTGTTTGCCTTGTAAGATTATTTGAAATGACAATTATATGGAGTCATAAAGGGAGTTAGATATGCAATATCGGGAATATATAAATGAAAGAGTTCACAGCCTATATTGGAATGATGATTTGAACTGTGCGACTACATCATTACTAACTTTTTCAGAAATATTTGATATTAATTTAAACTCACAAATTCTTGATGCAGCAATTGGGATGCCCGGAGCAGGCCGGTATGGGGCACAGTGTGGACTAGTTGCAGGAGCATTAATGTTTATTGGAATTCAAGGAAAAGAAAAAGGACTTGAACCCGAGGATATAGTAAATAAATGCAATAATTTTGCAAAAGAATTTGAAGACGAGTTTGGAAGTTTAAATTGTAGAGATCTAAGACCAGAAGGATTCAAGCCAGACAATCCACCACATTTATGTGAAGCGATAACGAAGAAGTCAATTATGTTTACACTAAAGTATCTTAATTCCTAGTTTTAATTGAACACGTAGAATGATTTGTCATGATAAAGCGGTTGTCGAACATGCTACCCACGTAATAATCCGCCGGGTTGGCTTCTTGGTGAACTTGGGCGTTTGAATATATGAGGGGTTACTAGTATCTCAATAATGGACGATGGGAAATTTTGTAAATGGTGACCCTCGTTGGGGTGAAGACTAGGGCGAGGGAATTAACTAGAGGGTTATAGAAAAATGTATGATATGAAAACTGGGGGGAGCGATTATGAATCAATTTACGACCTGTAAAACGTGCTTAAAAGAAGTGGCACAGTCTGCTACAGTATGCCCCCATTGTGGTGCAAAACTTAAGCTGAATCTTATAGAAAAGTTGGTACTGTTCGTTATTGTTAGCTATGTAGCAATATTTCTGTTAGCTACAATCGGGATGAGATGGTCCAAGTAGGCTCATTGTTTTGGGCCAGTCTTCTAAAGCCCCTCGCGCTCATCCACTAGGAACGATGTGTCATCTAATCTATAGCGTAACCCCCGCCGGGGTGGCTGTCTTGCGTAACAGGTGCGTTTGGATATTTGATCGGTTACTAGTATCTCTATCACAGGAGGAAAGGTTATTCGGTACATTGCAAACCCCGCTGAGTAGGATTTGTTGCTATTGCATATTAGTATGCGAACTAATCTATAGTTGGGAGGCAAAGCAAATGAAATATATTGGTTATATCTTTGTCGGTTTTTTAATCTTTTTGATTGTG
>JAJYAS010000567.1 GCA_021779415.1 Bacillota bacterium | reverse complement strand
TCGTTCATTTGTCAACCCTTCTTATCTTAAAATATCTTTTCCAGTTGCCAATAATTTATTCTATAACTAGGGCACTAGGTTGAAGTCGCAATTCTAAGGAACACGAAAGAAGCCCAAAAACGTTGAAGTTTCTGGGCTCAATCAGATTTAACACGTGAGGCGCCCCGCTTAAACCGTTTAAGGGTGTGAGGCACTTCGGTTATGACATTTATGGCACGAATCTGCTCCCTGTTCCATGAGAGATTGTTGGCACTTGCTTCCATAAACTAAGGGTATTTTGAAGGTCTTTCCGGTTACACGGCTACTCTGTAGCCAATCATTTCCGCTATGGCGTGTGAAGGGCAATTCTTCTCCTTTTGCCGTCATGAGGATTTCATCCCCAAGTTTTAGCTCCGGAAACTTCGGATTTGTGATTTGCTCTTCAAACGCTAAATCATTTGGGTCCTCAATTTTCTTAGTTTGAGGAAGTTTTTCCTTCGTCCCATGACAATCTTGGCATTGCAAATGAACCGCATCATACTGAGAGGTATAAAGCTTATTGTCTCCCATCACATCCTGTCGTGTATGACAATCGATGCAGTCCAGACTCACTTCACACTGTGCGAAAATTTCACCCGGCAAATAATAATCTTTAACACGATCCAGCCAATTTGTATTTCCAGCTTTCCAGTCACTTATGACCTTAGTCATATCTGAGCGAATAGCAAAGTTCATTTTTATAGGATCATGGTTCCCTTGGTTATGACACTGATTACACTGGGTATAAGGGATTTGGGTCGTTAAACTATGAACCATTCCTCGCCCAATATTACTGGACTTCATGGTCGCATCGTCACCAATGTATGTATGAGTCGGATTCGTCAAGACATGACATGCCTCACAGCCATTGCCTTGTATAGCCGCTGATTCAGGCTGCCCCTTTCCTTGAGTACCCTCTTGGTGAGGGTTGTTTGTGGGTAAAGAAGTTGGAAGGACCCCTCCGTTTTGATGACATTGACTGAGACAGTTCTGTTGGAAGTTTTTTTGGTTAGGCCGTCCCTGCAGGGGATTAGGATAGAGATAGGCTGCCTGTCCCTTTGTAAGTCCCGGGACAATCTTCGTGTTATCTAAGCCGAACATCATCCGCACAACACTGAGTTCTCCTGCCTTCGTAGACATGATTGAGGTCTTCACGAGATCGACTTCATTTTTGGCCTGTTCATGGTTGCCAGCGTGACAAGCCTCTCCATTCGCCCCTGTTCCTCCGCAACTTAAAGAGGCGACATTGAGGGAACCCGGATGCCCCCCCCCATACATTTGGGCATGAGACGTCGCTTTATCTAGCGAGAGAGGATTTCCGCCATGGCATACCGCACACCCGAACGTGTTACTGGGATGAGAGCTCGATATTTCTTCGATTCCAATATGGCAAGTTTTGCAACGCTCGACCTTCCCATTGGGAAGAACAAGGTTGATGATTTCAGGCTTACGCTTTTGATAACTTGCAAGTTCTTGTTGAAGCTGGTTTTTCTTAGTTGGATCGTGTATAGTACCCAGCTGAACTTGCAATTTTGAGATTTGCTCCGCAAAATAGTCCTTTTGATAACGAGCCCAACTTGGCGTGTTCTCTTGGGACAGTGCCAGAATCACAATCAGTATTAATAAAAGACTTGCAAGCAAGAATGTTTTTTTCATCTTAAATCCACCACAATTCTTTAACCATAAACCACAGCAGAAGGAGTAGGACAAATCCGTAGAGAGTGTTGAAGATCACCTGACCCCACTTGCTTCCAATATAATCCACGAGCCAAGGTAACCCTGAAAGTCCGGCTATGATTAGAATTGGGACAACTAGTGCACCGAACCAGGGAGGAAGGTACAGCAAAAGAACTTGAAACGGTCCAAAGATCCAAGGAGCAACGGCATGTGTGACGGCGGAAGCCAAATTGCTTGTTCCGACACTAGGCGTAAATTCTAAGGCCAGAGCTGTACAAACTACGAGAAAAAACAAAGTAGCGATGCCTTCCTTTTCCTTGAGATGTCTTATTGGTGAGCGAGCCATTTGGTTTCCCCCTTAGAGTGGACGAACTCCCCCATCACGACGAATCCGCCAGAAATGATAGAACTGTAGTATCAAAGCAACCATTGGTAGACCGACACAATGCCATACATATACCACTAGAGTACTTCCGCTTAATGCCGAAGGTTCGCCGAGCGAAATCTTCCCCAGTGCAACACCTATACCGGGGATTAACCCCAAAATATTGACGGCCACGGTTGCTGCCGCACCACTTTCTTGGGACCCGATCAGTAAGTATCCGGTAAAATCCAAAACCAAGACGAGAATCAGAAGTCCCACGCCGACCAACCAATTCAGTTGCCTAGGCGACTTATAGGAATGGGTCCAAACGACCCGCAGCATATGTAGATTTACGGTGACCACCATGAGCTGGCCAGCCCAGTAGTGTAAATTCCGAATGACCCCACCGTATGGAATCACGGAAGCTAACGTTAAAATACTGTTGAAGCCAGTGTTTTCTCCCGGTTGATAGTGAAACATTAACAGAAGTCCCGTCACCCCCAAAACGATAAAGGCTAGGAAAGACAACCCTCCTAGACAAAACGTATAGAGTACGGATAAGGCTCCGTCAGGGACAAAACGGGGCCTTATATGGTCCGCGAAATTTTTCTTATAACGTTCGGTTACTTGCTCCGAGATTGGTCCCGAGATTAATTTTGTCCTTGATTCCGTTAGGATATCCTGACTCGTTTCCGTCATTTTGTTTTTCATAACCGTGCATCCAATCCCACTTGTTTCGAAGTATTGATGATAAGAGATCCATCCGCTTTACGTTCTACCGCCACTCTCGTCATTGCTTTAGGGGCAGGCCCAGATATGGGCCTGCCCTCTGAATCATAAATACTACCGTGACAAGGACAAAGCCATTCTTTCTTGTCCGGATGATAAGTCACTTCACAGCCGAGATGAGTGCAAGTCGCAACTAGGGCCATAATGCCTGCTGTGTCCCGCTTTACCCACACCCGAGAAGTCGAGGTGTTTTGCCAGTCACTATTTTCTTCAAGTGGTTTGTTGTAGAACACTAAGGGAGATCGCAGGCGGTCCTCATCACTGGTGAGGTACTCTGCGAGAGGCTTGATTGTCAGGGCACCAGCAGCGACAATTCCAACCCACGCTAAACGCAACACCGCGCGTCTTGTCCACTCTGCCATATTGTTCCCCTGCCTCCTCTCACAAAACTCTCTCCACTCTTAACATAAATTAAAACCAGCTGCTCCATTGCCCAGCATAAGTTATAATGTAGCGAACAAAAAATCCGCCAAAAAGAACTAAAAAACTGCTGCTAATGGTCACAGGCAACGTCCAACGAACAGGAATTTTGTCCTTCAATTCCAAGTACTCCAGCGAAAAGGGGACAAACAACCCGAGTCCGATAATCAGAATCCAGAAAATCCAAGCGAACTCTCCGTATAACAGACTTCCAAAAGCAACCGAGACACTTGCCGAGCTTAATCTTCCCATTACGATCATTATTAATAGTATAAAACATTCTAGAATAATGAGCAAAGCGTCTGCCTTG
>JAJYAS010000566.1 GCA_021779415.1 Bacillota bacterium | reverse complement strand
CTCTTAATTCCTGGGCGAGTTTTTCCTGACCATAAACCGCTCGGAAATCTAGGAAAATTGTAAATTTGCGAAACGACTCTGTTGTAGGGGTGAAAATCCAACTATTACCGGAATTTTTCCAAGCTTGTAAAGATTGACACCAAACCGGGTTATTAGCCATGATGTTATGTTGGCACTTGGGAAAACCAGCTTCTTCAAGGCCGTTAACGACAAAATTTGCTAGAGTGAGGAAATATTCTTGGACTTGTTGTTCTTGATCTTGTGTTGGCTGAGCATAGATGAGGGCATTGTCTTGATCAGATGAAAGAGTTTGTTCTTTACGTCCACCGCTTCCCAAGGTTAACCAGCAGTAATCGAGTGGTGGCAGACCCAGACCGCGTTTGTCGAGCGCTTCTTCGGCTAAAACTAAGAGGCGACGGGTAATAAGGTCATTGAGTTCTGAAACAACCTCGCAGATCTCATTAGCGGGAGCCTTCTCAGACACCATGTTAACAGTAACTTTCTGGATAAGCTTGGCAGCATAACTAAGTTCAGTCGTGGTTTCAGCGGATTCAATTCTGCTAACAATGCTTAGAGTACTGGTTCTTCGTAAGCGCGTAAGATCCCCCATAGTGATAACTCCAAGAGGAAATCCGTTCTCAACAACTAAAATGTACTTGTCGTGGCGTTTAATCATCGTTAATAAGGCCTCGTAAAAAAATGCATCTGCTGGTAAAGTCGAGGGAGCCTTATCCATAATATCTGAGGCATATACCGCTGTGGGATTACAATCTAAAGCAAGAACTTTATTAATCAAATCTCTTTCACTCACTAAACCTAATAGTTTTCCGGTTGTTCCTATAATGGCGATCGTGCTAATATGTTGCTGTGAAAAAGTTCTCGCAACCTGACTAATAGGTGTTGAAGGTAAGCAAGTAATAACGGGAGTTGACATAATATCTCTAAGTCGATGTTTAAAGGGTTCAGAGCTAGGTCCGTAAGATTCAACCGGCTCTTGGACCATTTGTTCATACAAATCACGAAGACGATCCGTTAAAATATTATTGAAGAAACCTGCAAATTTGTTTTGGGTTTGAAGTAAGTCTTCAAAAATTTCCTTTTTTAATAAATAACAGGTTAATTCTTCTACAGCTTTTACCGATGCCGGATAAGTTTTACCTGTCAATATCACAGTTTCACCAAAAAAATCACCCGCATAGCGAAAGCCTACGACATTGGAACTTTCCTTTTCACCTTCGACAACTATTCCTGCGCAACCAGTTATGATAATTAGCAGAAAGCCCAACGACGGTTGACCTTTAGTAAAGATAAAGCTATCTTTACTAAAGGTTTTAAGAATGAGTTTCGGCATTAAATCCGCTAGAACCTCGTCAGATAACGTATTAAAGGGTGGAAAATCAAGTGCTGGACTAACCACTTGCTAACCCTCCTATATTTCAGAATAATCTGTTTATTATTATATACCTTGGCGTATACAAGAACAATCTAATATTTATCGAGCTACTTCGATCTCGATTAAATCCTTCAGTTGTGGTTTGAAGCATAAACGAAACTTATATATTTAAACTTATATAGTTAACCCTAGTCGACGTATTTTACGCCAGAGTGTTGAGCGACTAATTCCGAGTATTTTGGCTGCATTTGAATATTTACCATTGGCCTCGGAGATGGCGTTTAGGATATTCTGAGCATCCTGGCTTAACGAGTCTGATATCATTGTCGGTAACTTGTACTCGTCTTCACAGATTTGGGATAAAACAGTTACGTCTACAACATCAGTTTTACAAATAGCCGCTGTTCTTTCCATCGCGTTCTGTAGTTCACGGATGTTTCCAGGCCAAGGATAGCCTTCCAGCCATTTTATTGCGGATTTACTTAAGGTTATTTTCCGACCGAGAGCAGAGGCATATTTTGATAAGAAGCTTTGGGCATAGATAGCAATATCCAGTCTTCGATCGCGCAAGGGGGGGAGGGTTAATCGTAAAACATTTAGTCGGTAGTATAAGTCGTCACGAAATTGGTTTTCGAGAACAAGGCTCTTTAATTTCTTATTGGTTGCGGCAATAATCCGTACATCGACTGGAATAACACGATCACTTCCTAGACGTACCACAACTTTTTCTTGCAACACGCGCAAGAGTTTACCTTGGGTGGTAAAGTCCATTTCGGCAACTTCATCCAGAAAAACAGTACCGCCATGAGCTACTTCAAAAAGCCCGAGTCTTCCTTCTTTGTTCGCTCCGGTAAAAGCGCCACTGGTATAGCCAAAAAGTTCGCTTTCCAGGATTTGACTAGGTAAGGCGGCACAGTTAATTGCCACAAACGGACCCTTAGCACGTTTGCTGTAATTATGAATGCTCTGTGCAAAGACCTCCTTACCAGTTCCTGTCTCGCCGAGAATAAGTACATTGGAATGGGTCTTGGCAAACTCTTTGGAGATTTCAATAGCTTGGCAAATTTGAGGACTGTTAACCAAAATATCATCAAAGGTGAAATTGGCTCGATGACCGCGATCATGGATATCACGGCGGATTTGGGCTTCCATCTGCTGGATATTTGTAACATCCTGCATGGTGGCAACAGCACCGACCGGTTTTTCGTTCACGATGATCGGAACCTTGTTGCACATGATTTGCATACCTTTGATCTGAACTAAATAGTGTAAATCACTAAGTCCTGTTTCTACAACTTGATCCAGTTTCAAAGTAGGGAGGACTTTTTTTATTTTCTGTCCTATGGCCTCAACACTTAATATTTTTGTAAGTTGTTGTGCAGCTGGATTAAATCCGGTAATAATACAGTTTTGGTCAATCGTGATAATACCCTCGTATGAGTAATCCAAAACAGTACTAAACATTCCATTTTTAGTTTTTTCTATTTGAAGTGCGTGTTCAACGTATTTAGCTTCTCGTGCTGCTTGAAAAATACTTTCTTTACTGCTGTCTATAAAAGCGTAGGGGAGATTAAGTTTCTTAGCAACATGGGTTGTGGTTATACCGCCCATAACAACCTCCGCACCTTCAGCGAAGGCCTTAACCACTGCCGCTTCAACTTCACTGGGGTATTCGGTAAAATACTGCTTTATTTCAACACCTAAAATATGGGCTAAGTAATCTACTCCTTCAAGCATTGAAGAAGAGAAGGCAATCAAAGCAATTTTTTTGCCATATTTTATAGCTTCTTGGACACTTCTAATGATATCAAACCCAGTAATTGGAGTCTCAACAACTGTGATATTGGCAACTTGGCGAATAGATTGGATCGTTCCACCGCGGGCAATAACTACCTCTATGCCTTTTGCTAACATTTTGTTAGTTATAGTGGCATCTTCGTCCCAGATACCTTTTTCAACAATAATATCAGGAAATTTTTCTTTTAGAATTTCTTGTGTATAGGTTAACATACTATCGTCTGGGACAAGGTAGAGTATTTTGGTCATATTGCAACATCTCCTGAACCAAAATGCAACACTTATAAGAAATATTATATAGTGTTTCATCTTTTGCGGCAACATGTTTTGAGAAAATTCAGTAAATTCAGGCTTTTACTGAATTGGCACAAAATTTGCACTAACTTCAT
>JAJYAS010000565.1 GCA_021779415.1 Bacillota bacterium | reverse complement strand
TATGGCTCATTGGAAATATCCGTCATTTTTTTCATCCCCTCTGCATTCGTTTAGCAAAATCCATTCTCTTAGCAGTTCCAAGAGTTCAATCTTTAGGATGTGCTGTTTCAAAAGGGTTTATCCTTGCAGTAAATATTCTTGAAATTTCAGGGTCGAACTGTGTCCCAGCATTATTTCTGATTTCTTTTAAGGCTTCTTCTTCAGTTAACGAATGTCGGTAGGGACGTTCGCTTATCATTGCATCATAAGCATCAGCTAGAGCAATGATTCTTGATACTTTTGGAATTGCTTCTCCTTTTAACCCTTTTGGATAACCTTTACCATCCCATCGTTCATGATGTGCTAATATGCATTCTGCTAATTCCAACATTTCATAGGACGAACTCAATATTCTATAGCCAATGTCAGGATGCTTCTTTATCTGTTCCCACTCATCTTGTGTAAGTTTTCCAGGTTTATTTAGTATTCCTTCTTCAATGGCAATTTTACCAATATCATGAAGCAAACCTACCAATTTTAGCTGACTTACTTCAATCTCTGACAAGCCAATCGCTCTTCCAATATCCTGACATAACTGGCTTACTCTTTTAGAGTGTTGCTCTTCTCTTGGGTTTTTTTCGTGTAAGGTATTAATGATCGTGTTTATTGTATTGCCCCTCATCCCTTCATTTTCAATAACCTTATGTTTGTACATAGCATCCTCAGCACTCTTTAGAACTTTGAGGATATCCTCATCCGTTTCTCTCTTAGTCTCCCATCCAAAGGAAATACTGACTCGAATGGAGTTCACAAGCACATTTGAATAAAGTTCTTTGGCTCTATTTACAATCTTTTCAGCCTCTTCGGTATTGGTTTTTGGAAGGAGAATGACAAATTCATCTCCCCCCCAGCGAGCGACTATATCATCTATTCTGCACGCGCTTTGGATAGCTTTGGCCGCTTTCCGAAGAAGTTCATCCCCTTTATCATGCCCAAAGGCATCATTGACAAGTTTTAAACCATTAACATCCCCAATAATTATCGAAATAGGAATATTTCGTTCTCTATCCAAACGCTTAATTTCTTCTTCATAAAACCTTCTATTATAAAGACCCGTTAATGGATCATGATAACTTAGATATAGATTTTCGTCTTCCTTCTTTTTGCGATCAGTAATATCTCTTAAAATATTGAGAAGCACTTTTTTATCTCCTAAAAAGGTTCCCTGTGAACTTACTTCAACATTTATCGAGGTACCATCTTTAAGATAATGGACTGTTTCATAGATCATTCCTGCAATATCTTTTAATCCCATCTGCTCTATTTTATTAGACCCCTGGCTTAGTCTTAAATCAAAAATTTTCATAGTTAAAAGTTCTTTATATGTATACCCATAAATTCTTACTGCAGCATCATTAGCCTCGAGAATATTCCCTTCTTCATCGATGAACAGCATAGCATCATTGGCATTTTGAGCGAGCATTTCATACTTTTGAAGCCGTTCATTTAACAGTTTTTGCTCGGTGATATCAATTCCGATTCCGGCAAAATAAAGTTTATCCTCGATAATCACGGAACTAGCAGTAAAATACATTGGAATTTTACTGCCATCCTTTTTTCGCAAAATAGCTTCGGCATCTCCAAAGCCCTTCTGCTCGACGCTTTTAATTCCCTCTATGATGGCTTTTTGGCTTGTTTCATCTCCCTCGTACCAATCCAACAAGTTCATATTAGCAAGCTCTTCCGATGTATATCCGGTCATATCCTCGTGTTTCTTGTTCCATCTCACTAGCATACTGTTTTCATCGTACAGATAAATCATCCCCGGAGCACTATCAAATAGGGCATCTGTAAATACTCTTTCTTTATTCAACTCGTTTTCTGCCCGTACTTTTTCAACAATTTCTTCTTCTAAAATCGTATTTAAGTCCTGGAGCTGGTTTGTACGTTCAATTACCTTAGTTTCTAAATCTTTATTAAAGTTCATAATGACTTCTTCAGCTTTTTGACGTTTAGTGATTTCTTCTTCAAGCATGGCATTTGTCTCTTCAAGCATAGCATTTGTTTCTTCGAGCTCTGCATTCATCTCTTCGAGCATGGCATTGCTTTCTTCTACAGATTGATTAATCTCTTCAAGTTGTTGAGTTCTTTTCCTTATCTTAATTTCAAGTTCGTTATTTAAACTTCTAATTTCCAATTCACAATGTTTCCTTGTCTTGACTTCCTGAACTAATGAAAGATTCTTTAAGGCATACTTCGAGATCTGTTGTACATTTAAGAAAAGAAAATTACAGATATTCTCAAATTGCACCTCTGTCATACGTTTAACTTTAACTAATTCACTCTGATAGATATCCTGCCTTATTCCTATTTCATCTGCATACTGAACTAAATCCTTCGGTTCATAATGTTCATCGAGAACTTGTCCGATGAGCCAGTTAGCAATATGTTTACCCCCTACAATGATACTTGCTCCTCCGTCAAGTAGCCCACCACTCAGGCATCTTTGTATTTTAGGGCCATCTTTGTTTGGGCTTCCGATCATTGAATCTGATATTTGACAATTTCTAAGACCTATTTCAGTCTTTCTTATTTCATTACACAAATTGCAAAAACCACTTGGCTGAGTTATTGCTGTTCCATCAGGCTCTGTTATGAGCGAGGCCACACCTGTAGCGGCAGAAAATGAATCCTGAAGTTTTTGAATTTCATCCAAATCGAAGAGCTCAGAAAACCTATATTCCTTAATATCCGAATAATCCCCAGTCATAAATTTTCTGCTCATCCTATTCGCCTTGCCTTTCCTTACACTTTAATAAAAATGAATTAAATTTTATTAATCAAGTTACAATTTAATATTCATTTCAACATTTAATTCATTTTATCCTCTAATCCTATAAAGGATATTTACATCATATTTCGCTAAAATCTCTATCTATTCGAGTATTTAATGATTGCTTAAACTCTCACTTTGTCGAACCACGCCCTTCATTGATCCTCGAAAAGATTGCGCATTGATTGCATTAAAGGGCTCGTGTTCCTCATTGGTTGTTTTCAAATGCCAATAACCATGTTATTATTTTCATAAAGTTAGAAAACTCTGGTTAAATCTGTTAGATAAAGGAGACGTTTGTGATGGGCAAAAAGGTACTCATTGTCGGTGGAGTTGCTGGAGGAGCGAGCGCTGCAGCACGCTTGCGCCGTTTGGATGAAGAGATGGAAATCATTATTTTTGAACGTGGAGAACATATTTCGTACGCTAACTGCGGATTACCATATTATGTTAGCGGAATCATCGCGGAGCGGGATGCACTTCTAGTACAAACCCCTGAAGGTATGCAAAAACGCTTTGGCATTGATGTGCGAATCTATAGTGAGGTCACCCGTATCTTTCCTGAGGAAAAAGTGATCGAAATTCAAGAAGCCAATGGCAAGCTCTATCGAGAATCCTATGACCAATTGATACTTTCTCCAGGAGCAGCACCTCTGCGTCCGCCCATCCCTGGGATCGACGATGTCCAAGCCCTTGTCGTGCGCAATGTTACAGATATTGATCTGATTAAACGATATATCGATGAGCAGCATCCACAAACAGCAGCAGTAGTA
>JAJYAS010000015.1 GCA_021779415.1 Bacillota bacterium | reverse complement strand
GATCTAGCACATTTTAGTTTTCCTTCACGAGAAATTTGGGAAACTAATTCTATTTCCGCCCCGGCCAGTTGAATTCGAGCAGGGACGACTTTAAGATTCTTTTGATCCGTCTTCTGAATCACTTGATCAAGGGAGACATCATTGATTAATACATCATAGATGCAGCGCATCAATTTATGCTTCGAAACCCCCAAACCACTCGTTGCATTTCCCTGAGGGTCTAGATCAATGAGAAGTACCCGCTTCCCAAGTTCAGCCAAACAAGCACTTAGATTTATCGCTGTTGTAGTCTTAGCGACACCACCCTTTTGGTTAGCAACAGCAATTACTTTTGTTATCAATAGCTTACACTTCCTTTTAATACTCATACTCTAGATAGTATCAAACCACCTCCAATAAAAAAAGCGCTATTAACGCTTTTTTTAACAAATAATTGAATTCCTATAATATTATTATGATCCTACAGCAATAATTGTTGGTAAAGCTTTGTAAACACTTTGTTTGAGTGGTTCACTACTCACTTCTTTTCCATTGACTTTAACGGTACGTAAAGATTTTACAATATATCCAGGTTGTCCATGTTGTTTGACAACAGATGTTCCATGTGCCATAGTTTCATCTACTTCCCGCTGTTCCTGTGCTGGGATAACTGACTCTGTCGTATTCGATATAAAAACCTCTTGTCCAGGTTTTACTTTGCCATACAACTCAATCGTAATAGAATTTGAACTTGTCTTGGTTCGAACAAGGAGATACCCACCGGTATTATTGTTGAATTTGAGGTCAAGGTCCGGGAAAGCAACCGTCGCATCCTGCCCAAGTGGAACATATGAAATTGCCAAGTCATGGTTAGTGCGTTGTGTAACCTGCAGGTTTGCTAAAAGCCCAGTATTGTATAGGGTACTAGAGACCTGACATATTCCTCCAGCCAATCCTTGAACAAACTGGCCATTAACAATAATATAAGCATCCTTATATCCGCCTTGCACAGTTCTCTCTCCAACAATCTTATTAAATGATAAAGTGTCTCCAGGCTTAATGACTGACATATCCATAGCCTTAGCAGCAAGGCGTACATTTTCCGACCTTGCAATTTGTGTTGAATCAAAATGTGTAGTATAGCTCGCTAACAATCCCGTGATTTTCTGTTCTTCTAATTGAAGAGCGGTTAACTTAGGAAATTGTTCTTTAAAGTCCACTTTAATCTCTGGCAGTGGTTTATAAATATCAAGTCCTTTAATTTGAGAAGCGAGTGTCTCAGGATTAAAGACAAACCCAACATGCTCGCTTTTTATGCTCATAGTATTCTGAGTTGTAATATCAAAAGAAGCATCTGTTGCAGGATCATTGAAGCCTTCTAAAGTTCGAGTAAGTGAATCTATTAACTTTTGGTCATCCCACGTGTGAGACAACTCAAAATTAATCCCCTTGGCAGCGGACATTTTTGTTACTACCTTATTGCGTAATGAACCTTTCCTACCAATATCATAAGCTTCCTGCAAGGCGGAAGCATCGGATACTACCAAACCTAAGTCTTTTAACTTAACCTCAGGAGATTGCTTACCCACATTCAGCTTAACCGTTTCGCTTTCCAAACGATCAATTTCGTGGTCAATTAATGTTTTAGCCTTTTCCTGAGTCAAATTTCCAACATCAATTCCTGATATCGTAATTCCTTGAAGAATTACATGTTGATCTCGAGTATAAACAAGTAGTGGTATTACAATAGACATTAATAAGACCAAAATCAGACCAGAAATAATAACGAACCTCTTTTTCTTAAGACCGTTATATTCAGTCGACACCCTCTTGCTCGAATTTTGATTCTCCCCATAAACGTCCGTCGCAGCAGTTTGTTCACTTCCCTGACTAAGACGTTTTTCTAGTGAATCTTCCAGATCTTCCATACCATACCCCCCAAACAGTCAGCGGCATTAAATATTCAACCCCTGTGTTTAATATATTATAAATTCGACGTATTTCCGCTATTTCCTTCCACCAAAACATAAAGAAAACTTGGCAGGAAGGGACCCACACAATTAAACAAGGGGTTTTTTTACTGGGGTTCCAGGTAGCCTTGGATATTGTAACGGGGTTTCTTTGACTTTTCTTATCAATACAACCGCCCTATACTCTGCGCCCTCTCCAAGATTATAACGTTCTATACCTTCAACTTCACCGCCTAACAGCCTTAATGCTTTCTGAGACTCCGCTAATTCACTATCAGTCTGAGATCCCTTTGGAGCAAGGAAAAGACCATTAATTTTTAGAACAGGAAGAGCATACTCTAATAATACAGGAAGACGGGCCACAGCGCGTGAACTCACCGTATCAAAATGACCTCGATAAAGTGGGTCTTTTCCAAAATCTTCAGCTCTCGCATGTACTGTCGTAATTCCTGTGAAATTTAAACTATTAATAACAACATCAAGAAAACCAAGTCTTTTCTTTAGAGAATCCATTAATGTAACATCCAATTCAGGATGTAGAATTTTTAAAGGAACTCCTGGAAATCCAGCACCCGTCCCCAAATCTGCAAAACATGTCCCCGATAGAAACTTCGCAAGGATCATTGAGTCAATAAAGTGTTTTAAAATAACTTCATGAGGCTCTGTGATTCTCGTCAAATTCATGCGTTGGTTCCATTCTTGTAAGAGATCCCCATAGAGGCAGAACTGAGCAATCTGCGAATCGGTTAACAAACGCCCTGTATGTGTGACGGTTAAATCCTGAATAACAGACGCATACTCATGAAACATCAGTCTTTCCCCCTCGGCGACGTTGTTCTAAAAAAACAAGCAATACTGAAATATCAGCGGGACTTACCCCCGTAATTCTAGACGCTTGCCCTAAATTTTGAGGTTTGACTTCCATAAGACGTTGTCTTCCTTCAGTAGACAAACCGCGTATTGCTTCATAACTGAGCGTGTTTGGAATAGAACGGTCCTCCAATTTTGTAAATCTCTCAATATCCGCCCATTGCTTATCTATATAGCCAGCATATTTAGTTTCAATCTCCGCCTCTTCAAGAGCTTCAAGATCAAACCCCTGAAGCTCAGGAAGAAGTTTAATGAGATGGGAGAGAGAAATTTCCGGTCTGCGAATTAAATCTTGGGCACTTATTCCTGCACGAGCAGGAGTAGATTTAGCCTCAGCCATTATGTGTTGTAAATCTTCACTTAAAGGCGAAAAAAACGTCGTCTTCCATAATTCCTGAACTCTCTGGAAATTATCTTGTTTCTCTTGGAAACGTTGCCAACGCCTGTCGTCAACTAACCCTACAGCTCGTCCTTTTTCTGTTAATCTAAGATCGGCATTGTCTTGGCGTAGAACTAACCGATACTCAGCTCGAGACGTTAAAAGACGATAAGGCTCCTTCACACCCTTTGTAACGAGATCATCAATTAAGACACCTAAATAGCCGTCTGACCGACGTAGTAGAAAAGGATCTTTATTTAAAGCTCGAAGTGCAGCGTTAATTCCAGCCATTAACCCTTGGGCTGCTGCTTCTTCATAACCCGAAGTCCCATTTAATTGGCCCGCTGTGAATAATCCAGGTAACTGTCGTACTTCCAAATTGAGAGAAAGTTGGTGTGGCAATACATAATCATACTCAATCGCATAGCCGGGTCGTAACATCCTAACATGTTCCAATCCAAGTATACTCTGCAAGATTAAGAGCTGCACTTCTTCCGGCATGCTAGTGGATAGGCCCGCCACGTAGAGTTCATCACTCTGCCAACCTTCAGGCTCTAGAAAAATTTGATGTGCTTCTCTTTGAGCAAAACGAACCACCTTATCTTCTATTGAAGGACAGTAGCGAGGACCAATCCCCTCAATTTTACCTGAATACAAGGGAGCACGATAGAGATTTTCACGAATCAGATCATGCGTCTTTGATGATGTATATCCTAACCAACACGACACTTGCTTGGAAAGATCATTCTGCCAAAACTGGCTTTGAGTCGGCAGAAAAGAGTAACGCCAAGGGATATCATCGCCTGGCTGGATCCTAAATTTAGAAAAATCAACAGACTGACGTTGAATTCGCGGGGGTGTTCCTGTTTTAAACCTCCCTAACTCTATCCCCAATTCTTTAAGAGAATCAGAAAGGGACATAGCAGGCATTTGACCATTTGGCCCTCCTGGATACATAGCAGAGCCAATAATTATTCTTCCACGCAGATATGTACCACTCGTCAAGACTACATTGTCAGATTCAAACCGTGCACCAGTTTTGGTCACAATACCTTTTAAATTATTATTTTCTACAACGAGACGTTCGACCAAAGATTGAACTATCGTCAGATTTTTCTGTGTTAATAGAAACTCTCTCATGCTATTCTGATAAGCCTGCTTGTCCGATTGAATCCGCAAGGCTTGAACTGCAGGTCCCTTACCTGTATTCAACATTTTGACTTGGAGTGAGGTTTCATCTGCTACAATTCCCATTTGACCACCTAAGGCATCAATTTCCCTGACCAAATGCCCTTTAGCGGGGCCACCGAGTGATGGATTACACGGCATATGAGCAATCGTGTCAAGATTTATGGTCAATAAGAGGGTACTGCACCCTAGTCTTGCTGCTGCAAGGGCAGCCTCGCAGCCTGCATGTCCGGCACCAACGACAATAACATCATATTTTCCAGCGAAGTATTCCAAAAGTTCATCCTACTTTCCGATGCAAAATCGAGAAAAAATATCTTCAAGAAGAGATTCTTGTACATTATGTCCCGTAATTTCCGAAACGTACTGTAATGCTTGACGAATATCAATAGAAAGAATATCCCAAGGCATTCCTTGTTGTATACTCAACAACCCCTGCTCTAACGAAGTAAAGCAGCGTTCCAAATAAGAAATTTGCCTCACATTAGAGAGAAGTGGGTCTGTAGCACCAATAGCTTCTCCTTGATAAACTCTATTTCTTATTTCAATCTCCAAATCTTCAAAACCAATGTGTTCTATAACAGAAAAAGGAATCCTAACTCCTGCTTCAGGTAAGTAAATTTGTTGGTTCTCCTCTAATAAATCAATTTTATTAACAACTACAATTACTTTTTCAGAGTGATTCGATAGAATATAATTCTCAACTTCAGTTAAAGGCTGGTTCGCTTGAACTACCAAGAGAATTAGCTCTGCCGTATCTAAAGCCTTCCACGATCTTTCGATCCCCAGACGTTCTACAAGATCGTGACTTTCACATATTCCAGCGGTATCAACCAATTGTAGGAGAATACCTCCAACACTAACTGATTCTCTAATTTCATCCCGGGTTGTACCTGGGATATCAGTCACAATGGCACGTTCTTCATGTAAAAGTGCGTTAAGCAAACTTGATTTTCCAACATTGGGTCTACCTACAATAACCGTAAGCAAACCATCCCTCAATAGTTTACCCGTTTTACTTCCCTCTAAAAGGCGCCTAACATCAGCAAGAACCTTCAATACCCTCGATTCAAGGGTTTTCCTGTCCAATTCGTCAACCTCGTCTTCAGGAAAGTCAATGCTTGCTTCAATAAAAGCTAGTACTTCTAAAATACCTTCTCTTAAATTTAAAATGGCCTTTGAAAGACCTCCACTCAGTTGTGATAGAGCTATATCGGCTGCAGTATCAGTTCGAGAACTAATTAAATCAATAATCGCCTCCGCTTGAATAAGATCCAGCTTTCCATTTAAAAATGCCCTCTTTGAAAATTCGCCTGGCTCAGCTAAACGAGCACCCTGACGAAGACAGGATTGCAATATTCTCTGGGCTACAAAGATGCCACCGTGGCAATTTATTTCATAAACATCTTCCCCCGTGAAGGAGAAAGGTGCTAACATTCTTCCGATAAGGACCTCATCCAGAACCCTATTTTCATCCCTAAAAACACCTAGGGTGAGAGTGAAATTCTCCCGCCTTGACCAACGCTCAATATTCCGTGGAACAAAGCACTCATTAATAATATTCTCCGCCTCAGGCCCACTCAATCTTAAAACATGAATACTTGTTTCACCCTTGGCCGTAGCTAAAGCAACAATAGTATCTTCCAATCCGATCAACTCCAATAATTTAAGTCAAGAACATTCACTATTATCTCCGAACGATTATATTAAAATTCCCAACAACCAGTCTAACTTACATAGAAAAAAGAGGGGTCATTCCCCTCAACTTAAACTATCTCTTACCAAGCAGAAACTATAAGAAGGTCTATCATCCTCTTTTCAGTGATATTACAACACGCCGATTAGGATCATCACCTTCGCTAAATGTTGAGATTCTAGCTTCATCCTGAAGAGTAGTATGAATAATCCGCCGTTCATGGGGGTTCATTGGCTCTAACACTATTTTTATTCCTGTCCTTTTTACCTTTTCAGATAATCTTTTGGCGAGTCTAACAAGAGTCTCTTCACGACGTAATCTGTATCCTTCCACATCGACTATAATACGAACACGCTCTGACAACCTTTTAGCCACTGCAAGATTCGTTAAATATTGAAGTGCATCTAATGTATCTCCACGTCGGCCGATAAGAATTCCAAGCTCTGGTCCTGTTATATCAACATGCCAGTGTTCTCCATTCTTACTTACCTTAGTATCAGCATTAATCTTCATAGCTTGACAAACTTTACGGATGAATTCTGTAGCCAGCATTCCAATATCATCCTCATAAGAAACTCGAACTCTCGCTAGACTTTTCCCAAATAAACCAAATAAACCTTTCTTAGCAGGCTCCTCAAGCACTTCAATGTTCACCTGATTACGATCAACAGCCAATTCCAGAACACCTGCAGTAATCGCTTCTTCAACCGTTTTCCCGGTCTTCTCTACAACCCTCATCAACGATCCTCCTCACGTCTTCCCCATAGCTATGCCAGTTTCTTTACGTTCGTCAACTTACGATTAATATAAAGTTGTTGAAGAATCGAAACAACGTTCATAGTTACCCAATATAATGCCAAGCCGGATGGTACAGTGGCACTTATGTAAGCAAAAAATACTGGCATAATATACAGCATTGTCTTTTGCGTTGGATCAGTAGATGCATTAGGATTTGTTACTTTAGTCTGAAGATAAGTTGTCGCAGCTGCAAACAGTGGCAAAATTATATGATATGAGGGGGTAAATCCATAAATATGAGTTAAATCAAAACCTAAAAACATATGGGCGCCTATATTTGAGGGATCATATTTGAAATTGCGAAGCGTACTATATAATGCCCAAAAAATAGGCAACTGAACGACGATTGGAAGGCAACCGCCCATAGGATTTACATTATGTTCTTTGTATAACTCCATAACCGCAGCATTTGCTTTTTCCTTATCATTCTTATACTTTTCTTGAATAGCTTTAATTTTCGGCTGTAAATCAACTGTTTTACGCATCGAGGCCATTTGTTTATAGGTCAATGGATAAATCAAAGTTTTGATTAGCATGGTTAAAAGTATGATCGCTACACCATAATTCGGAAGACCTACTGCAGATGACAAACTAAAGAGCACGTTTAATAGATAGGTCATCCCTTCAACAATAATATTCACAAAAGCCCTCCTTAAACTGGGTCATGCCCTCCGGGGTGAAACGGATTGCATTTCAAAATTCGTTTGACTGATTTCCAACTTCCTTTGATAAGACCATACTTTTGTAGTGCCTGAACAGAATATTCCGAACAAGTCGGATAAAAACGACAGGATTGTCCCTTTAACGGGGAAATATATTTCTGATAGATACGAATTAATGTCACTAATAAACGTTTCATATACTTACTCACTTTTGGTTAGGGCATTTGCCCTCTTCAACATAGTCATCATAGACTTTTCGACTTCCAAATACGAAACTCCTCTGATTCTTACCCTTGCTATGAAAATTATTTGAATGTCGTTTCTTATTTCTGACAAATGAAGTCGGACTACTTCACGCATAAGCCGCCTTGCACGGTTTCTCTGGACTGAGTTACCAATCTTTTTGGAGGCAATAAAACCAAATTTTTTAGGACCCTTTAATATATATATTGCAACGTGTTTTACGGAGTAATTTCCCCCGCCCTCAAAGATCGCTTGGAAGCCAGATTTACTGTTCAAGCGAAATTTCCTTTTTAACATAACTCCTCCAAGATTAACATACCTTGACATCCTCTAATATATTTTGACTCCTAAGACATAGGTTTAAACATTTAAATTTTTTTAAAAAAAATTTATTTAAAAAAAGGCCACATAATTGCGGCCTTAGACAGATAATTTTTTGCGACCTTTTAAGCGACGGCGTTTTATAACATTTCGCCCCGTTGGCGTACTCATCCGACTTAAAAAACCGTGAACGCGCTTATGACGTCTATTCTTCGGTTGATATGTTCTCTTCAATTTAACGACACCTCCTTTATTACAAACGAAAGGACAATAACACAATCAAACTCACTTAAGAGATTATACTCTAAAGATTTTTAATCTGTCAAGCAAAGGACTTTAATGAGCTGTGGATAATAAGGTCCTTGGAAAGTTATCCACCTGTGAATAATTTACTTAAACTCATTATCTTCCTGTTGATAACCCTTCGGAAACTTGATATTATGTTTTCATAACACCTACACTAACAACATATCAAATAATTTTTTATCCACAGTTCGTCATTAGACTAAGTTATCCACAAATGTGCATAAGTTTGTGTATAACTTTTTTATTGTCATCATTTTCCCATTCTTAGACAAGGGAGGTCCGTCCATGCCACCACAACCTATCTCACCCCAATTATTGTGGCAGGAAACACTAGAAAAATTAAAAAATGAACTCTCTCAGCCAAGCTATGAAACATGGTTAAGTTCCACTCGGCTTCTTCAAATTGATGGGGATACACTAGTCATTAGTGTTCCCAATGAATTTGCAAAGGATTGGTTAGAAAGCCGTTATGCTCCCTTGATTCGGTCTTCCGTCCAATCCGTTTTGGGACATTCCGTGAGCCTTCGTTTTGTTATACCTTCTCCGGAAGAATCTTTCGGGGAGAGTTTCAATCCATCAACTCCCTCTTCTCCAATACCTCCCACCCCGTCTGAACCTTTACCTAATTTCCTTAATAGTAAATATACCTTTGATACGTTTGTTATTGGCAACAGCAATCGTTTTGCCCATGCAGCTTCTTTAGCTGTCGCCGAATCTCCAGCTAAATCCTATAATCCTTTATTTATTTATGGAGGAGTTGGGTTAGGTAAAACTCACCTTATGCATGCTATTGGTCACCATGTCCTTCAACGATCTCCGAATACTCGAGTTCTATATGTTTCTAGTGAAAAATTTACGAATGAACTCATTGATTCTATACGTGATGAAAATTCGATCGAATTTCGCAATCACTACCGTAATGTTGATATCCTTCTAATCGACGATATCCAATTTTTAGCTGGTAAAGAGCGAACTCAAGAAGAGTTTTTTCATACATTTAACGCCCTTCATGAAGCAAATAAACAAATAATTATTTCTTCGGACCGTCAACCTAAAGAAATTCCAACTTTAGAAGATCGCTTACGTTCACGTTTTGAGTGGGGCCTTATCACAGATATTCAAGCTCCAGATTTGGAAACACGTATTGCAATTTTAAGGAAAAAAGCAAAGATGGAAAACTTACAGGTGCCAAATGAAGTCATGGTTTATATCGCTGATAAAATTCATTCCAACATACGTGAGCTCGAAGGAGCACTCATTCGAGTCATGGCTTTTGCTTCCCTGAGTTCATTTCCCATAACCGCAGAAGTCGCTGTCGAGGCGCTAAAAGATATTATTCCGACTAATAATACCAAACTAGTAACTATTGATATAATCCAACAATCGGTTGCGGGATATTTTAATCTATCACCCAGCGAGTTTAAAGCTAAGAAAAGAACACGTGCTGTCGCCTTTCCACGACAAATTGCTATGTACCTTTCTCGTCAGCTTACAGACTCTTCTTTACCTAAAATAGGAGATGAATTTGGTGGGAGAGATCATACCACGGTAATGCATGCCCATGAAAAGATTTCACAAGCCCTGCAGAACGATCCGCAATTAGAAAAAAAAATTAATGATATGATTCAACGTATTCAATCGGATTAAAATCCTAACATATAAAAACCCTAACATATAAAAACCCATATGTGTATAACCTGTTTATATTATCTTGATAAAGTAAGTGTTATTTTTTAAATGTGGGCATGTGGATAACATTCATCCGTTTGTCCACACCTTTTTCAACATACCTAAAACCAGCGTCTTAGCCATCTCTGTTTAGTTATCCACATGTTGACACGTAATACTACTATAACTACTATTATTTATCTTATTATTAATTTGCGAATTTAGAACTATGAAGATAAAGTTTTTTAGGAGGATACTAAGTATATGAAAATCTTCTGTTCAAAAGATGCCTTGCTTTCCGGTGTAAATGCTGTTCAACGTGCTGTGTCAAGTAAAAGCACACTACCAGTTCTTCAAGGAATACTAATAAAATCGGAACAACAGACTTTGCAATTTGCAGCGACCGATCTCGAGATGGGAATACGTTGTGAAGTACCATCTCAAGTAAGTGAAGAGGGGACTATGGTTGTACCCGCTAAACTCTTTACAGACGTTGTCCGAAAATTACCGGATACAGAGATAACTCTAGAAGAACGTGATCAATCAATAACTATATGTTATTTTCAATCTGAAATAGTTTTAAATGGGTATGATCCAGAGGAATATCCCTTATTACCTGATCTTATTGATCCCATTTCCTTTACGTTACCCACTATAATATTTAAGAATATGATCCGGCAGACCATATTTTCGTGTGCTTTAGAAGAAAATCGGCCAGTATTTAATGGCACGCTTATGCAAATAGAAGGTTCTATGATTCGTTTAGTTGCCACGGATACACATCGTTTAGCCTATAGTATTTCCGAAATACAAAATCCGGAACAATCCCACTTCAGTGGTATCATTCCGGCAAAGACCTTATCAGAAATATATCGACTTTTGCGTGATGAAGACGAAGTCCTAAACATTAGTTTTAGTGATACGCAAGTCGTATTTCAATTTGGATCGATATATTTGGTTTCTCGTCTTATTGAAGGGCAATTTCCAAACTACAAGCAAGTTATTCCGCAAACATGTGAAACGAAGGTTAATCTATCGGTGAAAAGCTTCCTTGAAGCTGTAGAAAGAGCTTCATTACTTTCACGAGATAAAAGTGGAACCAATATTATAAGAATTAATGTTGAAGAAAATGAATTAAAAATTGATCAAACCTCTGAATTAGGTAAAATATCTGAACAGATAAGCGTTGAAATGGAAGGGAAAAATGTTGTTATTGCTTTTAATGCCAAATTCCTTATTGATGCTTTGAAAGTCATTGACAGTGATAAAATTATATTTGAATTATCTGGGCCATTTAGTCCTGGAGTAATGCGTCCCCTTGATAATCCTAATTATTTATATTTAGTATTGCCAGTTAGAACTCATAATTAAAAATCATGATGATTAAAGGTTTAAGACTGCAAAATTTTCGTAATTATGAAGACGAATTTGTTAAATTTTCGCCAGGAACCAATATACTTATTGGGGATAATGGTCAGGGTAAAACAAATATACTGGAGGGAATTTATTACCTTCTAACAGGAAAGTCCTACAGAGTACAACGGGAGCAAGAACTTTTAAGGTGGGAACAAAATGAATTTCATCTTTATGGTGATTTTCTAATGGCTCACCATAAAGTTTCGCTGGAGAGCCATTATCGAGATAAAAAGAAAATAGTGAAGATTAACCAAGTGCCTTGCCGTCGTTTGTCAGATTTTGTTGGTACGATTAACGTAATTTTCTTTTCTCCGGATGATCTTATTATGATCAAAGGTGGTCCATCGGAACGAAGACGATTTTTAGATTTACACATAGCCCAAATGAGACCAGGGCATGTAAGTTTGTTGAACGCTTACAATAAAGTCCTTCAACAAAAAAGTGCACTCTTAAAAACATATGTTGAGAAAAACTTTAAATATTCTCAGTTACAGTTATGGAATACCCAAATTTTAGAACTAGGTGAGAAGATTATTCGAAATAGATCAGATCTAACGAATCATCTACAAGATGTTTCTAGTCAAATCTACTCAGATCTCACATCCCAGAAAGAAAAAATCCAGATTAATTATCTTGCGTTGGGGAAGAAAACAACGGATGAAGCTCTTTCTGAATTTCCAAAGTTACTCAATGAAAAATTAGAACAAGAAGTGGAGCGTCAAATGGTACTTGTCGGTCCACATCGTGATGATGTTCATATTTTACTAAATGGTAAACCAGCACGCCTTTATGCTTCTCAAGGACAACAGCGTTCTTTAGTATTAAGCTTAAAACTTGCGGAATTAGACCTAATTCGTCAGGAAAAAGGAGAATACCCCCTCCTCCTTCTTGATGATGTTCTGTCTGAATTGGACCGTTTTCGGAGAGACTATCTAATAAATTCCATTGAATTATCACGCGTTCAGACCTTGATAACCATGACGAGTGGAGAAAATATCCTCGATTCAGGAACGTTTTTGCGAGTTGAACAGGGGCATATAAGGAGGGATACATAAATGTATTTACATCTTGGTGGGGATATCCTTGTTAATAAAGATAGAGTTGTTGCAATTATTGATCTAGAAACTGCTAAGAAAGGACAAATTAACGATAAATTTCTAAAAAAGATAAAGAGTGATAAGACGGTAAGCTACATTTCGGAAAAAGGTAAAGAAAAAACACTAATTATAACAACTGAAGGGCATTATTTATCTCCAATTTCTTCAATTACTTTATTTAAACGTTCAATCTTTAATATAGGCGAAGAATAAATTGAAATCGTATAAATTGAAACAAGTCGCTAATTAGTGTACAATATAAAGATTGAAGGTATTTTTTGGGAGGAAACAGCTTTGCAAGAGAACATAGATTTAAAGTATCAAGATCCGAGTGACAGTTATAATGCAGGGCAAATTGAAGTGTTAGAAGGACTGGAGGCTGTTCGTAAGCGTCCCGGTATGTATATTGGTACCACGAGTAGCCGAGGCCTTCATCATCTTGTATATGAAATTGTTGATAACAGCATTGACGAAGCGTTGGCTGGTTTTTGCGATTTAATTGATGTTTCAATTCACGCAGACAATAGTATTAGCGTTGTAGATAATGGCCGGGGAATACCGGTTGATATACATCCTAAAACAGGCAAACCCGCTGTAGAAGTCGCTTTGACAGTATTGCATGCTGGTGGAAAATTTGGTGGAAGTGCGAGTGCTTACAAAGTGTCTGGAGGTCTGCATGGAGTAGGTTTAAGTGTTGTCAATGCCTTGTCAAAGTGGTTAATCGTTGAAGTTTCAAAAGGTGGATATATTTTCCATCAGGAATATGCCCAGGGAAAACCAACGACACAGCTTATAAATATTGGGACAACTGAAAAAAGCGGAACCAAAATATCCTTTATACCTGATTCAGAAATATTTGAAGAGACGGTTTATGACTTTAGCATTCTGGCACATCGGCTTAGAGAACTGTCTTTCTTGAATAAAAGTGTAACCATTAACTTGACAGACGAACGTGACAACCATAAAGAAACTTTTTTACACACAGGCGGTATTCAGGATTTTGTGCTTTATATTAATCGAAATAAAGATTGTTTACATCCCCAGCCAATATATATTGAAACCTCTAAGGATAACGTTGAAGTGGAAGTCTGTATTCAATACAATGACAGTTACACTGAAAATATATATTCATATGCTAATAATATTAATACCCAAGAAGGGGGTACCCATGAGGCTGGTTTCAAGTCTGCTTTAACACGGGTTGTCAATGATTATGCCCGTAAAAGTAATATACTGAAAGCTGCCGATACTAATCTGTCCGGAGATGATATACGGGAAGGATTAACCGCGGTGATATCGGTTAAAGTACCTGATCCCCAGTTTGAAGGGCAAACGAAGACAAAACTTGGAAACAGTGAAATTAGGGGTATTGTAGATTCTGCAACTGGAGAGGGATTAACTACATTTCTTGAAGAGAACCCTGCAATAGCAAGGAAGTTTATAGATAAGTCTGTTCAAGCTGCCCGTGCCCGTGATGCTGCTCGTAAAGCGAGAGAACTGACACGCCGTAAGAGCGCCTTAGAAGGAACCTCTCTTCCTGGGAAACTTGCGGACTGTTCTTGGAAAGAACCTGATTTATGTGAAATGTATTTGGTTGAGGGAGATAGTGCAGGTGGTTCTGCAAAACAAGGACGGGATCGACGTTTTCAAGCCATATTACCGTTACGTGGAAAGATTCTCAATGTTGAAAAGGCTAGACTTGATAAGATCTTGGGAAATGCAGAAATTAGAGCCATGATTACCGCGATGGGAACGGGTATATCCGACGATTTTGATATAGAAAAAGCTCGCTATCATAAGCTGATTATTATGACAGATGCTGATGTGGACGGTGCGCATATTCGGACGTTGTTATTGACGTTCTTCTATCGCTATATGAAGCCTTTAATTGAAAATCATTTTGTTTATATTGCTCAACCCCCACTCTTTAAAGTTAAGAAGGGGAAAGACATTCAATATGCTTATACAGATAGCGAACTCAACAAGATCCTTGAAAAAATAGGTAGGGAAAAAGTCGAGATTCAGC
Source organism: Bacillota bacterium (assembly GCA_021779415.1). The sequence continues at coordinate 327 of JAJYAS010000015.1, read as the reverse complement.
GCTATAAAGGCTTAGGGGAAATGAATCCAGAACAATTATGGGAAACAACAATGGATCCCGCAAATCGCACAATCTTACAGGTGACCATGGAAGATGCCATGCGGACTGAAGAAATGTTTACGGTCTTGATGGGAGATAAAGTAGAACCTCGCCGTGATTTTATTAACCTTCATGGCAAAGATGTGCGTAATCTAGATATATAAAGGAGTGCTCATTCATGTCGGTTGAAACAGAGGGAGGAAAAGTTCTTCCCGTTGAAATTGCGGATGAAATGAAAAAATCCTTCATCGACTACTCGATGAGTGTTATTGTAAGCCGAGCATTGCC
>JAJYAS010000564.1 GCA_021779415.1 Bacillota bacterium | reverse complement strand
TCCTTCCATCTTTCCATATTCTTTGTCTCCCCTTTCGTAACTTTGATCATCAAACTACTTCCGTGCTGTCAGCCCAACTAAGAACCCCTACTGTCTTAAACTTCAGTAAATACCCCCTCCTTTGTTTATAATTTTTTAACTATTCATTATATTTTTAATATAATGCAATCTGCATGCCAAGAAACTTACACATCTCAACACCGCTAAGTGCAACGAAATATTTAGAATAGGGGCGCAAAATTATATATGCCTGGAAAAATTCTTTCCTCTCTTGTAAAGAATTTTTCCCAACACTGCAACCAACGCCATGCTTAGCACATAAAGAAAGCCTTAGCATCAAATGAAAAATAATGCCAAGGCAGGATCCGTTTTAAGAAAGTTGATACTCTCGGGGGTGTCTTTCGCTCTGATGACAATTAGCTCCACTTAATTTCGGTTTGATCAATTAGTTTCGTGCTCATTATTTCGAGTTCTTCCATTTCATCATCAATGTCCATAAGTACTGTTAGCCATTTCGCCCGATTTTCATGATTTTCCGCTAAGTTAATTAATACCTTTTCACGTTGTACTCGTAAGACTTCAGTTCGGTTCATAACGCATATCAAGCTCCTCTCATATCTAAATTGCAAGGACCTATTTTTTAACTTTTTAGTTAATATATGCAATTTCCGTGCCGAAAAATATTATAAGGCTGCTAAACAGTTGCAGCCTTATGAGCCTCTATACGTTATTCTAATTGTAGTTTAACATTTTTGACAGTGTAGGCCTGCTGATGCCGAGCTTCAGTGCCAACTCACTATTACTAAACTTGCCCCTAGCTCTCATATTACGAACGATTTCGATATTCATCTCCGCTAAAGTGCTAATGCCCACGCTGATCTGGTCTTTAGAATTCCTACCAATACTATTCACCGACAAAACAATTTCTCCAAATTCTTCTTCCAACAGTTCCATCACAATACCCGGAGCATCCTCTTCGCTGTCAGCCAGCACGACACATCTCTCCAATAGATGCTCCAGCTGTCTGCTGTTACCAGGCCAAGCCATATTCGAAAGTTTTTTGAGAACAAAGGACGGAAAACTGTAGATTGACTTGCCATACTTGAAGGAAAATTTCTGCAAAAAGAAGACCACTTGGTCGGAAATATCCTCCACTCTCTCCCGCAGAGGTGGCAAAGCTAATTTTAACACGTTTAAACGAAAATACAGGTCTTCCCTAAAGGACCCCTTGCTGACCAAATCCTCCAAGTCTTCATTAGAGGCGGCGATCACCCGAACATCCACTGGAATTACCCGATCGCTACCTATCCGCCGCACTTCTTTTTCCTGCAGCACCCGCAACAGATTGCCCTGTTGTTCCAATTTCATTTTTCCAATTTCGTCCAGAAACAGAGTCCCTCCATTCGCCAATTCAAACAAACCTGGTTTTCCCCCTTTACTTGCACCCGTAAAGGAACCCTCAGTATAGCCGAAAAGCTCGCTTTTAAATAAGCTATCGTCCAAGGATGCACAATTTACAGCAATAAAGGGTCCTTTACGCCTTACACTGTGCTCGTTATGCACACTTTGGGCCAGCAACTCTTTCCCTGTACCACTCTCTCCCCTGATAAGTACTGTGCAGTCAGTGTTAGCATACCTTCTTGCTTTTGCAATAATGGAAGACATTTTGCTGTTCACATGGATTATGTCGTCAAAACAATACTTAGCAACTAGTCCCTTAGTGGATAATTCTCTACGGTTCTTAGTTCCATCCTGAATCTTAGGAATCTCCATGAGGGTGACCAAAATTCCTTTGGTACGCTGCTGGTCGACAATAGGAAACTTATTCACCAACACGGTCCCATTTAGGACCTGATGAACATAACCCAATCTTTTTTCAAGACTTTCAAATATTCCTAACAAACACTGGCAGTAGCTTAAATCCCGCAACGATCGCCCCAACACTTCAGCTTCACTCAACCCAAACAATTTCGAAGCTACTGGGTTGAAAACTGATACAATATTTTTCTCGTTAACGACTATGATTCCTTCATGCGCATAAGCCGAAATTGCGTTCATTTGTCCAACATTCACTTTCTCCCTGATCTCACCTTCAACAATATCTTTAGCCCACGTAAGCGCATTCCTAACTGTGTTTTCCCCAGCCGATACGGAAATGTACTGTAATCCTTCCTGTCTCACTAAAGCCGAGATTCTCTCGCCGACACCCAACACCACTTCGATACCATCCCGACGCGCTCTTACGACCTGAATTTCGAGTTCCTGCCAGTTGTTATATATATACATTTTTATCTTCAGACCAAGTACACCGCTGAGCTTTTCAATCACCTGTGGATCCTCAGAGCCTGCAAGAAATAGGCCTATTTCCTTACCGTGCATCCTAACCTGATCCAGCGCTAGGAGTATGTCATACTCAGTCGGATGGATACTGACCATGTGCGCAGAAGGCAATTCTTGACGCAAAAGTTCCAGAGTAGCCCCCCCGCTGGCTATTACTTTAATTCGGTCAGGGTCTTGGGACAAAATACCCTTGACCAAACTTACGGCGGCCTCAAAAGAAGTTTCAACTACAGAGACGTAGACATTCAGTTCATTCCGGATTTTCTCAACGAGCTGGGTCACTTCTTTATTTGGCGAAGTTACAACAATCTCAGCAAGCACATATATCCCCCCCAAGACGGCACTCACACACCAAGCCTCTTCTTTTCCCTGAACCGCTACTTATCATACCCGTTTTGAAGCTAGTATTAGGCTTTAGCACTAGCAAAACTTTCGATACTTTTTCCTTTCGTTTCAGTTACAAAAACTAATGCAGTGAAAGCTGCTATAAACGCCGGAATTGCAAAGAAGACAAAAGTACCGGCAAAACCAACCCCCATTTGTTGTATATACCCTGCTGCGATAGGACCAAGAAACCCTCCTACGCGACCAAATGCCTGAGCCCAAGCAACACCGGTATTTCTAAATTCTGTGGGATATGCTTCAGTAAGAAGCGGTTGTGTTCCACTCAGTCCCCAATTCATAATAATACCTACTACCACACTACAAACAACCACTTGCCATTGGTTAGAAGCATATCCTAGTAAGAGAACTGATACAGCTGTAAATAGCCAACCTAAAGTAACATTTAATTTGCGTCCAATTATGTCAGCTACATAACCTGTGGACAGTGCACCTACAATGGAGAACAGATTCTGTAGTATTGCGAAGGAATAACCCTTAACTAAACCATACCCTGCTCCAACTAGTAACGTAGGCAACCAGCCTGTAATTCCATAAATTACAACCGAACCCATGAAATATATAATCCAATTTGTCACAGTGGCTTTGCGATATTCCGAAGAAAAGATTGCCCTTACACCAACTTTTTTAGGGGGAGGAGGTGACAATAAACTACCAGGAGACCATTCACTAGCCGCGCCTTTTGCAACTATCTCCATTATTTTAATAATTTCAATGGCCTCTTTTTCTCGGCCTTTTCCTAATAACCAGTGTGGAGATTCGTTAAGTTTAACTAATAAAACTAAGGCATATAAAGCGGGTATTCCTCCTGTAAGATAACAAACTCTCCATCCGTATACAGGAACCACGTATATGGCTA
>JAJYAS010000563.1 GCA_021779415.1 Bacillota bacterium | reverse complement strand
TTCGACGTTTCCCCTCGACCAGATAAAAGCGGTTCTAAACGCTGACTCAGTCGGAAATGGAATGATAGGGAACTTTGCACTCTGGGGGGATGGAGAAAATACCGCAGTAAATGCCATTCGCCAGGCCGCTTCTAAATGTGGGGCTAGCGCTCTATTGACTCCCAGAGCGGGTCATAACAGCGACTCCGTGAGTTTTGCCATGGCGGGAATTCCTGCGGTAACAATTTTGGCCCAAGACTGGCTATACAAAAATCATACCCCTGAAGACACCAGCGCACTTATAAAAACTGAACAAATTCACTTAGTATCGGAAATAATATACCAAGCAGTACGCTTACTTGCTTTTTAAGGGATTGTGGCAGGAACTGGTGGCTCGGTAATCAAAGGTTGGTTATTGGGCTCGGTGACGTCGTATTTGGAGCGAAGAATGATGAGGTCAATCCTGCGGTTTTTTCCTTGTCCGAGTGCGGTTTCATTTGAAGCAATAGGTCGGTATTCCCCGTACCCCGTCGCAGAGAGTCGATTGGGAGAGATCCCTTCATGCTGGAAGATCTGTACCACGTTAGTGGAACGAATCACTGAGAGTTCCCAGTTGCTGGGGAATTGGACAGTGTGAATCGGTAAATTGTCTGTATGTCCTTCAACTTTGATTTGGTTGGGTGAGGCGGCAAGGACGGTGGAAATATTTCTGAGAATTTCGCGAGCCCTAGCGTTAATATCAGCTGAGCCGCTTTCGAAAAGTAGCGTTTCCTGAATACTGACCACTAGACCACGCTCTTCTATGGAAGATAATAGCTTAGATTGTATTCCGTTGTCAGCCGCAAACTTATCAAGTTTGGCCTTGATTCCTTCAATGCTCAAGCTTTCGGCATCGGTATTTCCCTGACCTATGTTTTTATTTACCCCGTTCGCATCTGAGGCTGATTGAGTCGTGTTGTTTGGATCGGATCCTTTCCCAGGAACCGTGGTTTTAGAAGAAGGTGTGCCTGTCTGAAAGAGAGACGGTCCTTCTGGGCTTTTGGCCATCTCGATTTTCGCGGGAACCCCTCCACCGAGGGCCTTGTTGAGGGATTCTGCAACGGCTTGGAATCTTTGGGCATCAACTTTACTCATGGAATAAAGGACGACAAAAAAGATCATCAGTAGGGTAATGAGGTCGGAATACGTAAGAAGCCAACGTTCACCATTTTCTTTTTCAGCTTCGTGTTCGCGTTTTCTACTCATCGGCTTTCACTAACAACGGCACGTCCAGGTTCAGTTATACTTTCTTCGGATTTTGCCTCAGAGGGAAGTAATGAACCAACGTGGGTTTTTAATTTCTCTTTTAGGATGGAAGGGTTTTCACCTGCCTGAATAGATAGGATCCCGTCCAGAACCATCTCCATGGCTGATACTTCTGCTTTGTCCTTCATTTTAAGTTTTGTGGCAATGGGAAGATATAATAGGTTTGCTGTAGCGACCCCATAAAGGGTTGCAATAAATGCAGATGCGATAGAATGGGAGAGTGCTTCCGGATCTGAAAGATTTCCCAACACCATGACGAGGCCCATGACCGTCCCAACAATTCCCATCGTAGGACTATACCCGCCGGCAGCTTCGAACACCGCGATTCCAACCTTATGGCGTTTCTCCAAGACAGCGATATTCGACTCTAGGATCTCCCTGGTAATTTCCGGGTCAGTTCCATCAATAACGAGTTGCATGCCTTGGTTAGTAAAGCGATCTGTCACAGTTTCAAGTTCTTGTTCCAGACTGAGTAACCCTTCACGCCTTGCTTTTTCTGCAAATCTTACGAGCGTTTCATAAGCTTCAGCGGTTCCGAACGTTTGGGAGGTAAACGCAAGTTTAACCCATTTGGGGAGGTTCTTGAGGTCAGAGAGTGGGAAACTGACTAAAACTGCCCCGCTAGTCCCTCCGAAAACGATCAGTGCCGCTGAAAATCCCCCAAGGGAACTAACCGAGCCACCTTCTAAAACATAGCCGGTGAGAAGGAACCCGAATCCTACGATAATCCCAATTATAGTCGATAAATCCATGTTGCTGTTGCCTCATCCCTTATATTATTGGGCGCGATCATTATAAATAAGGGATTGTGACGTACCTCCCTTGCATTTTTATATGGGTTTTTAGCAAAATAAGTAAGTAAATAGTAAAACGTTCGATTTTATACTTACTTTATTGTATCGTCAAATTTTATGCTGAACTTTAGTCCCTTTATTTGGTAATTAGAAGTAAACTTTTTTAAAATATACACTTATTATACAGGAAAAGCGGAGTTACAGCTATAATTCTTGCTTTACCCTAAAAAATATCCATAGAAAAACAAAAAGTTCCTCTTTAGTTTTGATGGGTTATCTTCGATATAAAGAATAAGACTAAGTATTTGGAGTGAGTTACATGAAAGTTGACGGCACATCGATGTCTCTAATTGGGAGCATTCAGGCGGCTAATCGTATCAAACAAGTTGAGAAGAAGACGGCAGTTTCCGAAACCGATAGAATAGCCGTTTCGGATAAAGCACAAGTTTTCCAGTCCTTACTTCAGAAAGCTAAAGAGATTCCGTCTGTCCGTGAGGAACGTGTTCAAGCCCTCACTGAACAGATTGAACAAGGAGAATTTAAAGTTAACGGACAAAAGATAGCCGACAAGTTATTGGAAGCATATCAGAAAGATTAAGGGACCCAACATTCAGAGGGGGAGATTTCCGTGTCTGAAGCACTCCGGAATTTAAACGAAAACTTAAAAGAACAAGTTGAAATCTATCATGAAACCCTAAACCTAGAGGAGCTCAAGCAGAAAGCCTTAATTAAGAATAATCTTCCAGAGATTGAATCAATAACAGCTCAGGAAGAATCGCTGATTATCAAGGTCAATCGTCTGGAAAAACAACGCCTCTTGTGGGCTGAACAAATCGGACGTGAACTTGGGAGGGTACCTGAAGACCTCACATTGGCTGAACTGGTTGAAAATTTCCCTGTCTTAGAGGATGTGCGCCTTGACCTAGATCGGGTGGTCGAGCGGCTACAAGAAATCCATACGATTAACTCACAACTTCTTGAACAGGCTATGAAAATTGTGGATTATACAGTGGGGCTTTTAACACACCAAGAGAGTAATACCTATGCGGTTCCAGGCCAGAGAGAGAATGAAGAGAAAAAGAAACGGCAGCTTATGGATTGGAGGGTTTAAGACATGAGTTCCACGTTTGGTGGTTTAAATATATTGTCCCGAAGCTTATATGCAAATCAGGCTTCGCTGGATACAGTAGGGCATAATATTGCCAATGCCGGTACGGACGGTTACTCCCGACAGAGGGTCAATTTGGCAACCGCTTCTCCAGCGGGGGAGGTTTATGGGCGAACTAAGAATTTTGCGGGAAGTGGAGTCACGGTAGCCTCAATTACTAGGGCAAGGGATAGGTTTACGGATCAACAATTGTGGAAGGAATCAGGGACCCTCGGCTATAGTCAAACAAGCAGTGCTGCGTTAAGTAAAATGGAAGGGGTATTTAGCGAGCCTTCAGAAACCGGTATTCAGACCGTGCTTAACCAATTCTGGACGTCTTGGCAAACACTCTCGACCAACGCTTCTGACTCTGGAGCTCGTAC
>JAJYAS010000562.1 GCA_021779415.1 Bacillota bacterium | reverse complement strand
ACGCTTTAAAACGCATGGGAATCACAACATATTGACCGGCAAGCTGATCGGTTTCCACATCTCGAGCTAATTGGATCATCGCCGGACCGGCTGGGTTGGCCTCATACTGCCATTTTAAGTATCCAGCGTCGGAAATCCAAGATTCTCCGTAGTACTCCCGTGTCATTTCGATGGTTTCGGGTAGATCTTCTGGCAAATATTTAACTGCTTTCCACATGATACTTCCTACTTCCGCGTGATAATAATAACACCAAGGCAGATCACTAAAACTCCGATGATTTTTGTCGGTGTGAGATGTTCCTTGAAAACCGTTGTTCCTATAATAAGGGCAAAAATAAAGGCCGTACTTTGGATGGGATAAACATAACTTAACTCCCCTTTATTTAAAATATAAATCCACAGCACGGAAGCAAAGGCATACACCATGAGGCCGGCAATGACATAGGGGCTGAGAAAAAGGCGCAGGAGCTGCCCAAGACTATGAATCTCTTTTCCTGTCGCCCCGAGTTTCCATAGGGTTTGCCCTGTTACCATGAGCACAGAGTTGAAAATCGTGAGTAAGATTAACAAATTGCCACCTCATACTTCCTCATTGAGCTTTTCTGATATTATACAATGTCGTGTGGACAAAGCAAAGTAAACCATATACTTAAGGGTTATAACCACAAAAACTTGTTTATATTATACTTGTAATGGGATATAATCACTCTGGAGGGGATTGCTATGATTAAACGAGAACTATATTTAGGGCAACTACGACCATTTATTGATAAACCTTTGATTAAGGTACTGACTGGTATCAGACGAAGCGGCAAATCTGCGATTTTAACAATGCTGCAAGAGGAATTGACACAGCGTGGAATCAACGCTGTGAACATCATATATATTAACTTTGAGTCAATGGAGTATTCTGAGATCGATAATGCGAAAAGTCTATATTCATTTGTAAAATCAAAAATCACAAATAAGTTAAGATATTACATTCTGTTGGATGAAATTCAGGAGGTAAAAAGTTGGGAAAAAGCAATCAACTCTCTTTTAGTGGATTTTGATGCTGACATCTATATTACAGGATCAAATTCAAAATTATTATCTTCCGAGCTTGCCACTTATATTGCAGGAAGATATATTGAAATCAACGTCACGCCTTTATCCTTTAAAGAGAATCTGGAGTTTAAAAAGATTCTTACAGGAACAGATATTACAGATATTCAAAAGGAATTATTACGATTTATACGGCTAGGTGGGTTCCCAATTCTTCATACTGCAGCCTACTCTCATGAGGATGCCTATAAAATCATCAAGGATATTTATGCTTCCGCAATCTTGCGAGATATTGTTCAGCGCAATCGTATAAGAAATATTGAGTTACTGGAAAGGATTGTGAAATATATTTTTGAAAACATTGGAAATATGTTTTCTGCCAAGAAAGTAGCCGATTATTTCAAAAATCAGCAGAGAAAGGTTGATATCGAGACAGTTTATAACTACCTAGATGCTCTTGAAGGTGCATTTATCATCTACCGTGTTCCGAGATATGATTTGAGAGGCAAAGAGGTTTTACAAACCAACGAGAAATATTTTATTGGTGACCAGGGTTTGAAATATGCGGTGATGGGATATAAGGATAGAGATATATCGGGAATTCTTGAAAACATCGTTTTCTTAGAACTTAAACGCAAAGGATACCAAGTGTATGTTGGGAAGTTTGATAAAAAAGAAATAGACTTCATGGCAGAGAAAAAAGAACAAAAGGTATATATTCAGGTAGCTTATAAATTATCGGAAGAATCAACCATCAAAAGAGAATTTGGGGCATTACTTGGTGTAAGAGACCATTATCCGAAATATGTTGTGACAATGGAGGACTTTTGGCAAGACAATATAGAGGGTATCAAACATAAAAATCTTGCCGAGTTTTTGTTGATGGATGAGTATTGACTACCTGAACTCCGTCTACGAACGTTGTATTGATGGAATAGAGTCTTGATGAAGGAGAGTGTTTTTATGGCATTACCACCTGAAGAAAGACAGTACACGTATGCAGACTATCTAACATGGCCGGAAGATGAAAGAATAGAAATTATAGATGGTGTTCCCTATATGTAGGCAACCCCGTCACCGGAGCATCAATTAATTTCAGGTGAACTGTTCAGGCAGTTTGCAAATTCCTTGCAAGGTAAATCTTGCAAGGTCTACCATGCACCATTTTCGAACCTGACATTACCATTGTCTGTGACCAATCCAAAATTGACAAAAAAGGATGTAATGGCACGCCTGACTTAATATTTGAAATTATTTCTCCATCTACGATTAAACATGACAGAGTTACAAAGTTTAATCAATATGCGAAGGCTGGAGTGATAGAATATTGGATTGTGGAGCCTGAAGCTAAGCTTACAAGTGTATTCTTATTACAAAGCGATGGTAGGTATGGCAGACTAGAAATATATACTGAGGATGAAAAAATAACTGTATCAATATTTCCAGATTTATTGGTAGACTTGAGTACGGTATTTCCTAGCCAGTGAATCTAAAGGGACTATGCACAACTTAGAATTGTCCTGGAGAATTGATCAGATTTAATTAATCGAAAAAAGCCGCTCACTGATCCTAAGTTAGTGAGCGGCTTTGTAGTTTTTCGATCAAAGCAAGCAAAGCGTTCTCTTACTTCCTACCGTAGATGTTGCCTTAAGATCGGGTAAATCACGTTCGAGGTTTCAGGGTTCAGCGTCCAGAACAAGGACCACGCTCCGACTCCGGCAAGCCCATACTGGCTAAGTAAGCCCATTTTGGCATTCCAGCTTGTTGCATCGTCAAAATAGACCGTGTGGGCTCCGAGCGCATCCGAGTAATTGAAATAAGGGATTTGTGAGGGGTCGCGTTGAACGGAGCCCGCTGATAAAGCTAACAGGTCTGTCATACTACCTGAACGGCGCTTATAGGTCGGGTCGGGCACCGTAGAATCAGCAGTCCACCAATCCACGCCGTAGTAAGGGATACCGAGGAGGACTTTATGCATGTCTACCCCTTGCCCACGGGCATAATTCAAGACTTTATTCATCCAGTCCAGCGGGGCAATGGGCCCGGGAGACCCGTGGTTGTGGTCATAGGTCATGATATGCAAGTAATCCACGGATTGAGCAAGGGCAGGGTAGTCGAATTCTTGGAGCCAGGCTTCTGAGCCGGTTCGAGCGACAACGGCTTCGATCACCAACTTATTTAAGGGATGAAGTTGAGCATAAAGTTCTTTCATGAACTGAGTGAGATAGGGCCCTGTAGAATTACTCATAAATTCAAAATCAATCACGATACCGTCGGCATTGATACTGTTGATCCGTTCCATAAGTTCGTGGATCAGGTTTGCTCGAGCGCTTTCGGAAGCCATTACGGTGTCAACAGCCTTGGGACTATCCCAAGAGGACTGAATGACTGGAAGGACTTTTAAATTGCGAGCATGCACAGAGGCCAAGAACTTGGCATAATCGCCAGAGCTGGCATCCCACCCTCCGGTAACATTACCATCCGCAGTATCATCAAGGTAATACCAGCTCGGGGCAATAATATCCGCATAATCCGTAGCCGGTGAGGGGATCGATTGGACTTGAC
>JAJYAS010000561.1 GCA_021779415.1 Bacillota bacterium | reverse complement strand
CAATAAAGGTCATATCGCCTTTCAATATGTTAATAAATTGTGGCAGCTCATCGAAACTACTCTTTCTTAGGAACTTCCCAACTGGGGTAATATAGTTTTGAGGATCCTTCAGTAAATGAGTTGCCACATTCGGGGCATCAGTCCGCATGGTTCGAAACTTATATAGAACGAACGCTTTATTGTTTTTACCGATTCTCATTTGAGAAAATAACGCCGGTCCTTTAGAATCAACCTTTATTACAAGAAAAATCATAAGTAATAAAGGACTTAAAAAGATGAGCATAATAAGGCTAATAAGAGTATCAAGTACCCTGTTCAAACTTCCACCTCCATTGAGACTGCCATGGTATTTTGAATATGATAAAGCCTATCGAGCAGTAATCTGTTTTCTCCCTCTTTTTTCCAAGGGCTGGAACCCTGGTACAATGGTTTGAAGTTCTTGAAGTATTTCATCCCTAGACAAAAAGGAGCCCTTCTTTCTGATGATGTGAATAAATTCTTCAATCCTTTCAATATTTATTGAATTTGGCTTTGCAATAAATATTCTTTGATGCTTTGTAATTGTTGTACCTTCGTCGGCTGTGAGAAGCTCTTCATACAACTTTTCCCCAGGGCGAATTCCTGTAAATTCAATCTTGATGTCGTAATCAACTTCGAAACCTGATAATCGAATCAGATCTCTTGCCAAATCAACGATTTTAACGGGTTTGCCCATGTCAAGAATGAAAATTTCTCCCCCCTGAGCCATTGACCCAGCTTGTATAACGAGTTGGGCTGCTTCCGGAATGGTCATAAAATATCGAACCATCTCAGGGTGAGTCACAGTAACTGGACCACCTTGGGCAATCTGTTTCTTGAACGTAGGGACGACGCTTCCTCGACTCCCTAGTACATTTCCAAAGCGGACGACCACGAAACGTGTCCGGGATCGTTGATCCAGACTTTGAATAAACATCTCGGCCACTCGTTTCGTGGCCCCCATGATACTCGTTGGATTGATAGCCTTATCCGTGGAGATAAGCACAAAAGTTTTTACCATCGTTAAGTCAGAAATCTCTGCAACAGTATGGGTTCCTAATATATTGTTCTTCAATGCTTCTTCAGGATTTCGTTCCATAAGTGGGACGTGCTTATGAGCAGCTGCGTGAAAGACCACACCGGGCATGTATTTTCTAAATACTATTTCAACCTTATCACGATCTTTGATATCTAAAATTTCAGTTATGACTTCGATATTGGGACATTCAGAACGCAGTTCTTGTTCAATATCGAAAATACTATTCTCGCCGCGCCCCACAAGTATTAGATTTTTCGGGTTAAATTTGCATATCTGCCGACAGAGCTCTGAGCCAATTGACCCTCCTGCTCCCGTCACTAAAACTGTTTCTCCCGCAAGATAGCCGGCAACTTCTTCGATATCGAGGTTAACCTGATCCCTACCCAATAAATCTTCAATCTGCACTTCGCGAATCTTCAAGGTATCAACCTGTCTACTGAAAAAGTTATAAATACCGGGCATGATCTTAATTAATACATCACTTTTCTCACAGATCGTGGCTATATCCCGTATCACATCACCTCGAGCAGAAGGTATTGCGATAATGATTACTTCCACACCGTGGGATTTAACAACATTGGTGATATCATCCTTTGTTCCAAGTACAGGTATACCCATTAATTTTAGTTTTTGCTTTTGCGGAGAATCATCGATTATTCCGACTGGGTAGCCTTGACGATAATTACTGTTTTTAAGTTCCCGAATAGCCAAAGCCCCTGCATCTCCTGCACCAATAATTAGGACTCTCTTCGGCATTCCTGGAATGTGAATATTAAATACGGTATCATGTAATATCCGCCACATGAAACGTGACCCGCCAATTAGAAAAGTGGTGCTAAGCCATAATAGAACTGCTACAGTGTTTGGATATCGTATCGGTGCTATGAAATAAATAATGAGTACTACGCAACACGTTCCAACAGTGACCGCAAAAAAAACTGAAATAAGTTCACTGATGCTAGCGTACTGCCAAAGCCGATTATATAAGCCAAAAACCGTAAAAATAAATAGGTATATTATTGTTCCAGCCCAAGCGGAATGGTAATAAGTCCAAAAATATTCCTTAGGAATATCCCCTTCAAAGCGGAGGTAAAAGCTCCCAAACGCAGCAAGATTAACGAGAACTAAATCAACTAGCATTAAAGACAACGATTTTCGGTTTATTTTCATCCACGAACCTTCCTTTTTATCTCACCATCCATGCCCATCAAAACCAAATTCGACGATAGTGGTCTTACATTCCTAAAGGCAAAATAGGATTAAAGACTGTTGCAATAGGAATATAGAACTACACTGTGATTACTTCGACATGAATATAAATAACCCTTGTTATATTATTACAATATCTCCACTATATTCCTCTAAAATGCGATCAAAAACGCCATAATATTGTGTTTAGTGACAATTTAGTAAAATATTCATCCGTTCTTTATTAACAGAAATGTTAAACTCTACTCTTGAAGTCGTGGTCTATCATTTAGTATATGATCATTTCGTATATGATCATTTAAAACTTTTTCTTGTCTTCAATTATGAAGATCAATTAGAAGCAGGGAATTGATCAACCGGACGATTTACGGTTTTCAAAAGATAGTTATTGAAATGCACAAAAAAGATGGCTGCCTATCACATTCTGAAGGCTGCCATCTTTCTCATATTATGGCGGATACCGTGTCGCCCCCATTCTAATTTCACCTTAGCCATTCCTTTGAGTATAAAGAGCTGAACTTAAAAATTGCCTTTGATATAATCAAAGACAATTTTGACTTCAACTGGTCACACACTTCGCAGTCAATTAACATAACTGGTTATCACACAGGACAGTGGTGGAAAAAAGTCTTTGAATTAATAATTTGAATCACACCTACCGCAATCTTGTATTTAAATACAAAGCATATTAATATAAATTCTGAGGTGATCCAATGAGATACCGAACGGTAATCGGTATATACGTAGTAATTCTAATAATATCGATTGTTATATTTCTGCGAGCAGGTAGCTTTCTAGTAGTCAATCAAGCGCCACGAGGATCAGACGTCATCGTTGTTTTGGCTGGAGGTAGTGAAAATAGGGTAAAACTAGGGATAGAGCTTTTTAAACAAGGGTTCGGCGCTAATATGCTTTTTTCCGGTAAAACACCTATTGCTAGAAATATTACCGCTGCAGAATCTATGGCAGTACAATCCGAGAGATCAGGTGTTCCAAAAGAGAAAATTGTATTAGAAGATAAATCAACAAGCACCTATGAAAATGCCATATTTACAAAGCAATTATTAGAAATAAGCAACTATAAATCGGCTATTATTGTAACCTCTAATTACCACATGCGACGTACAATGCTTGTATTCAATAAAGCGTTTAAAGACACTGACATAAAATTAACCTACTGTGCATCTGAAGATAAAAGCTTCAAACCCAATGGGTGGTACACAGATAACTATAGTAGCGACCTTGTTTTCTCTGAGTATATCAAAACCGTTGGCTATTGGGTTGAAGGCAGATTGTAAGCACATTACACCCTTCCGCTCCCATCACACGTCGGACAGGGTGAAGTAT
>JAJYAS010000560.1 GCA_021779415.1 Bacillota bacterium | reverse complement strand
GTTAATAGCAGCGCGATTCCAGAAACCCTACTGGAATCAGAATTATTCGGCTATGACCCCGGTGCATTCACGGGGGCACAAAAAAACGGTAAACTAGGATATTTTGAATTAGCCAACAATGGCACACTCTTTCTTGACGAAATTGGGGAGGTACCTTTATCAATTCAACCAAAACTATTACAAGCGATCCAAGATAAATCAATTCAACATGTTGGTGGCACTAAAACGGTTGAACTTGATTTTCGCCTGATAGCAGCGACTAATAGGGATTTAAGTAAGATGGTAGCCCAAGGAACATTCAGAGAAGATTTGTTTTATAGGCTTAACGTCTTACCCATAGAGCTCCCTCCTCTAAAGGAGCGGTCAGACGACATTCCTCTTTTAATACACCACTTTTTGACCAAATTTAACACGAAGTACAATTTGAACAGGCACTTTACAAGTGCGGCAATTAGGGCGCTTAGCACTTACGAGTGGCCTGGCAATATACGTGAATTACAAAACGTAATTGAAAGGTTGGTGGTATTATCAGAATACGGTCAGATTCATGAGCAAGACATTCTTGTCATTTTACCCAATGTAGCCCCAGCTCCTTTGATAGCTGCTAGTGGTAAAGACGATAAGATGTTAGTGAAGGTTAAATTCGTTGGCAATGAAATCATTAACCTGCCACAAACACTTAAAGAGGTCGAAAAGGAACTAATCCATGATGCCTTACATAAATTCAGTTCAACACGTAAAGCAGCCCGTCAGTTAAAAATTAGTCAATCCGCATTAATAAGACGTCTAAAAACGTATGGCTTACATGAAAACGAATCGTAAATGGAGCGACGAACCGTTATTGAATCAGAATTAGCCCACAAATCGAACCAGAATAGGTTCATTGTGGGCTATATTTTCACAATCTTCTTTATTATAAGAACATTCTCAACTGGCATTACTCTTGCATTAATTAGCAGTAGATGGATTAGGAAAGGGGGAGTTAAAATGTTATCGAGAATTCGAATTGTAATCGCTGAGGAGTTGAGGGCCGCAGAAAACCGAATAGGGATTCGGCTTGAAGCATTGTTCGAAGAAAAAGAGGAAGATGTATTTGGAGGCTCATTTGAAGATACAGCGAACTTGTTTATCCCAGACTTAGGACAGAATGTTATCTCGTAAGTGGATATTCATTTCCTAACATGCGGGGGTTGTACAATGCTCTTCATTAAGTTCGTAAAGATAGTCTAAAGTCAGGGCGTAAGATTTCACACCCTGACTTTAGACTATTTTAATTATAAATGGAAATAACTAAGAAAATCACAGAATCCCTATGATTTTTGCTTTACGTAAAAGGAAAATATAGGATAAATATAGACAAAAAGAAATGGAGATGCGATGACAAAGGGAAATGCAACAATCGCAACAGGATGGAACTTAGAGAACAGTTATGCCCGTCTACCGAAATCATTTTTTACCAGCCTCAACCCAATCCCTGTACGCTCACCAAAGTTGATCATTCTCAATGATCCGTTGGTAACTTTCCTAGGGTTGAACGGCCAGGCTCTGCAAAGCGAAGAGGGCGTAGCGGTGCTTGCTGGCAACAAGATTCCTGAAGGCACATTGCCTCTTGCACAAGCTTACGCGGGGCATCAATTTGGGCATTTTACCATGTTAGGGGATGGCCGGGCTCTGCTGCTTGGCGAGCAGATCACTCCACTAGGTAAGCGGGTTGATATTCAACTCAAGGGTTCAGGTCGAACGCCATACTCCCGCGGGGGCGATGGTCGAGCGGCACTTGGACCGATGCTGCGCGAATACATTATCAGTGAAGCAATGCATGCGCTGGGTATTGCTACCACCCGCAGCCTAGCAGTAGTGACAACCGGTGAGTCAGTCATCCGCGAAATCGAGCTGCCTGGTGCAATTCTGACCCGCGTGGCTGCCAGTCATCTTCGCGTCGGTACCTTTCAATATGTTTCAAAATGGGGCACTGTTGAGGATCTCCGTGTTCTGGCTGATTATACATTGCAACGACATTTTCCAGACGTTGACGATGTTGAGAACCGCTATCTTTTGCTACTTCAGGAAGCGATCAAGCGTCAGGCCGTTCTGATTGCCAAATGGCAACTGGTTGGCTTTATTCACGGGGTAATGAACACCGACAACATGGCCCTTAGTGGAGAAACCATTGATTATGGTCCTTGCGCCTTCATGGATGCCTATGACCTGGCCACAGTATTCAGTTCTATTGACCTTCATGGCCGCTATGCCTATGGCAATCAGCCGCAAATTGCCGGGTGGAATCTCGCGCGATTTGCTGAAACCCTATTGCCTCTGCTGCATGTCAATCAGGAGCAGGCTGTCAAACTGGCCAAGGATAAGCTGTCAGATTTTACTGAGTTGTATCACCGTAATTGGCTCGCAGGAATGAGAGCAAAACTGGGGATATTTAATGAAGAGATACAAGATGAATCCCTTATTGAAGGCCTGCTCAGTATGATGCAGAAGTATCGTGCGGACTACACCAATACCTTCCGCGCATTAACGTTTGATACTCCGGGGGATACGGTCCTGTTTGGCATCCCAGAATTTGCTCAATGGCAGGAGCTTTGGCAGGCGAGACTAGGCAGGCAACAGGAACCGAAAGCCTCCTCGCATCAGTTGATGCGGAACAGCAATCCTGCGCTAATCCCTCGCAACTACCGGGTAGAAGCTGCACTAGAAGCCGCAGTGAAAGAAGGAGATTATAGCGTAATGGAGCGACTTCTTAATGTTCTTTCAAGCCCCTACGCGCACTCCCCCGAACAGACCGATTATTCCACACTGCCTGAGACATCAACCTATCCTTACCGAACCTTTTGCGGTACCTAATATAGAAGCATTATCCATAGGAACGTGGCCCGAATCAATGTAGGAAAATGGTCTTAACCTGTTTGGGTTAAGACCATTTTCCTACAAAGTAAGTATTTAAGATTTGCTCGGCTAACTCCGGACGGCTTTCACGTGTCTCAATTTTGAAACGGTCGAGGTATTCCCGAACTTTGTCCGGCGATCCGCTGCGACCGACCATGGCGTAAGCGAGGTAGAATAGAGATGTTCCCCAGTTGACTTTTTCCCCTTTATCACTACTGAGGCACATTCGCGGAAAGTTGAGTAAGTCATCGCCAACGTCCAGGATAATGTTATCCAGTTCAGCAATCGTTTTGACCCCGAGGTAAGTAAAGACACTTGTAAGATAGCCAAAGAAACGGTCGTTTAATTCTAAGCGGGCTTTTACAATTTGGCTTATCTCAAGGTCTAGGTTCTGGATGTATTGAGAATTAAGGACATAGGACTTGAGCGAGGCTTGATCGATTAAAACGGTTGTCGGGGTTTGCTGGATTTGGGCTTGAACTTCTGTTTCGTAATGGGAAAGGTTTTGGCGAATCTTAACGAACTCCTCATCAGCTAACTCGAGTAAGCCCGCTAATCGGGAAAAACTCCTGCGGATATCTCGCGGAACAGCATGGCTTGTTTTGTAGCCGAGATCGTGTTCAATCTCGGCCCAGGTGTGTTGCAAAATGGAACGGATCTGGATCTCGACTTGGCAATGCTGAAACCGCTGATACTCGATCAATTGCAATCGGTAAGAAG
>JAJYAS010000559.1 GCA_021779415.1 Bacillota bacterium | reverse complement strand
ACTTAAATGTAGGAAAAGGAAAAGTCAGGGACATTTAGTTTGTAGTTGAATGGCTACTTATTTGGAAGGGGAAAGAACTATGGCGGTTGGCCGAAATTCCTCGGGGACAGGTAGAGCAGTCTTACTTATTTTGATTGGTGCTGCCCTTGGGACTTTAGTCGGATTTGGCTTAGAAAAATACGGTATTTTTGCTCCGTTTTTGCGGCCGGCCGTTATTGATGTACCATCCCATACTTACTTAGATTTCTTTTTCCTCTCGCTCTCGTTTGGTATTCGTATAAGTATCACTATGGCGACGCTTTTGGGAGCATTGGGAGGATATTTATTGTCAAGGAAGGTGTAATATGCTCGTACTTGCTTCTGCATCCCCCCGGAGGGCGATGTTGCTTCGCGAGGGAGGGTATTCCTTTGTAACAGTCAAGGCTTCCGTATCAGAAGTGCTGGAAGAAAGAGTTGTACCTGAGCTCGGAGTACGGCAGTTGGCAACACGCAAAGCCCAAGCGGGTTTGACACACTGGTTAAAATCAGGGGGAGACACACAAGATATAGTGCTAGGGGCAGACACGATGGTGGTCCTTAACGATCAAATATTGGGAAAACCCACTTCACCTGAGGACGCAGTTCAAATGCTACAGAAACTAAGTGGTCGGACTCACGAAGTTTTAACAGGAGTCTCGTTAGTTTCTGGATCGGGAAGGTTTGTGGAGGACGTGGTTAAAACTATTGTCCATTTTCGCCAACTTGAAGCAGCTGAAATTATGTCTTATGTTGTCAGTGGGGAACCAATGGACAAGGCCGGGGCATATGGAATTCAAGGGGAAGCCGGGCAATTTGTCACGTCCATACAAGGATCCTTAACAAATGTCATTGGTTTACCGATGGAGTATCTTACAGTTCAGCTTAAAGCGTGGGGGATTGAGCAGACAAATATCGCTTCACGCGAGGTGAATGATGGATTATCAACGTTTGAAGGATTTGCCGGAAGAACTTCTACCCCGTGAGCGACTCTGCCAAGTTGGACCTGAAGCATTATCAAATCGGGAAATATTGGCCATTTTATTGCGTACCGGTATTAAAGGTGAAAACGTTTTGACACTAGCGGAACGTATTTTGGTCAGTGTCGGTGGACTTTCAGGGTTAAGCAAGCTAACAGTCCATGAACTAGCTCAAATACATGGCCTAGGGAAAGCAAAGTCTGCCGAAGTGAAAGCAGCCTTAGAATTAGGGCGTCGTTCAGTATCCGTGGATCCGATGTCGAGACCCGTGGTTAATTCTCCCCAGGATGTGGCTCACATTGTCATGGAAGAAATGAGATACCTGGATCGTGAACATTTTCGAGTGGTTTCTCTCTCGACAAAAAATCATGTCTTGGGAATTAGTCCGGTTTCGATTGGTTCGCTCAATTCATCCTTGGTGCACCCACGGGAGTGTTTTAAAGAAGCGATCCGGCGCAACTCAAACGCCATTATTTTATTGCACAATCATCCTAGCGGGGATCCAACTCCCAGTCAGGAAGATATTGAGATCACACGTCGTTTAGCAGACGGGGGAAAGATTCTCGGGATTGAGGTTTTAGATCACGTGATTATCGGAGATAATCGGTTTATTAGTTTGAAAGAACGTGGAGTCTTGTAGTGAAGCGCGAGTCACGAGGCGCGATGTGCGAATTGTGAATTGTGAATTCGATTCTGCGAACCCTGTTCACATCGATTTGAACCTCGTGTATCGAACTTCGCGCCTCGAATAACGGAAGGAGTTTAACATAACAATGTTTAATTACTTTAGCAAGGATTTGGGAATAGATTTAGGAACAGCAAATACAGTAGTTCATGTCAAAGGAAGAGGGATTGTAGTACGGGAACCATCTGTGGTAGCTATGGATATAACAACTAAAACCCCATTGGCAGTGGGTGATAGTGCTAAGGAAATGATCGGCCGGACCCCTAGTAATATTGTGGCTATAAGACCCTTAAAAGATGGGGTTATCTCAGATTTTAACGTTACACAGAAAATGCTGAAATACTTTATTAGTCGTGCTTTAGGGACCGAACACCCTTTTATTCGTCCGCGTGTGGTTATTTGTGTACCTTCTGGTGTCACCCCCGTAGAGGAACGCGCTGTTAAAGAAGCAGCAATGGCTGCCGGAGCAAAAGAGCCGATTATTTTAGAAGAACCTATGGCAGCTGCTATTGGTGCTGGACTTCCGGTTAGTGAACCAACGGGGAACATGATCGTGGACATTGGAGGGGGTACAACGGAAGTCGCGGTTATTTCCTTAGGTGGAATCGTCACAAGTCGCTCGATCCGTGTCGCTGGCGATGAAATGGATGATGCGATCATCGCTCATATTAAAAGACGCTATAATCTAATGATCGGTTATCGGACAGCGGAAGCGCTTAAGTTTGAAATCGGATATGCGTACATGGCGGAAAAGGGTATGTTCACAGTGCGCGGGCGTGATTTATTAACAGGGCTGCCGAAAACGATTGAGGTCTCTTCAGAGGAAATTCAAGAGGCACTTCAAGAACCGGTAATGGCTATTGTCGATGCGGTAAAATCTTGTTTGGAAAAAACCCCACCGGAATTATCCTCAGACATTATGGATCGTGGCATTATGATGGCTGGTGGCGGTTCATTATTGCGCAACCTTGATCGATTGATCTCAAATCAAACAGGTATCGCGGTGCACTTAGCGGAGGATCCACTATCCTGTGTCGCTATAGGTACAGGACATGTTTTGGAACATGCTGAGATCCTACGGAAAATTGCAGCCTCGCAAAAAAGCTAAAAGCGAGGAGGAATTGTGATGGGGAAAAGAGTAAATTTAACGGGAATTGCGGTTCTCGTTTTCTTTCTGTTGTTAGGCGTACTGATAAGCATTCGTTTAACCGGACTTGGTAGTCATTTCCCCAATCCAATTGGGGGGGCCATGCAACGCGTTTTAAGCCCGATAGAACAACCAATTCTTCAGTTGGGGAATGGCATAAAAGAAAATTTCCGGGCCATATGGAACTTTCGGGAGGTGCAAGTCCAAAACGAAGCACTTCTTAAGAAAGTGGATCAGCTAACAGGGGATAATTTAAAGCTCAAAGAAGAAGTACTGGCAGGTATGCGTTATAATGAACTTGATCAGGGTCAGTTCCGCAGTCCGACCCTTGTTAAGTTTGAAAAGGTAGGGGCCAGCGTCATTAATCGTAATCCTACCACTTGGTACCGAACCTTGACCTTAAACCGTGGAAGCAAAGATGGGGTCGCTCCAAATGACCCAGTGATCGGGGATTTGGGACTTGTCGGAAAGATTGTGTCCGTTTCGCCGACCACCTCGGAAGTTTTGCTAATTCTTGACGGGGAAGGACAAGTAAGTGCCTTGGTGCGCGGAAGTACGGGTAATAGTACCTTCGGAATTGTGCAAGGAAACTATACACGGGGTTCTCGTCTAACTTCGGAAGGGAATTTACAAATGCTCTTTCGCAGAGAAGACAGTGTAAATCCAGGAGATCTTGTACTAACTTCAGGAATCGGTGGGGTTTACCCAAAGGACATCCCGATTGGACAAGTGAAGGAGATTCAGCTTGACCCTTCAGGTTTACTAAAAACAGCCTATATCCAACCACTTATT
>JAJYAS010000558.1 GCA_021779415.1 Bacillota bacterium | reverse complement strand
GTTTTATTTAACAAGGCTGGAGAAATATCCTCCAGCCTTGTTTCAAGTGTAAGGGAGTTACTTCATCATTCCTACTGCCAGGGTCCCTCTTTTTCCCTTAGTTAAATTCTTTTGCTCTAGTGTCAGGGGTCGACCTGCTTTTACCAAGGCTGTCAATACACCGCATTGAGATGTATCCCCAACAAGTACAAAGCCCTTTAGGATGTTCCCTTGCCAAAGCAGATTGGAGTAAATAGGGATATTTTTAACTATTTTTAGGCTTTCTTCTTGGCCCCAATCCACCTGACCCTTTTTCTCTGGGAGTTTCGTGATTCCGGCGGACATGGCTGAGAGTCCAAAGAAGTCCACTGAGTTTAAGCCTAGTGATCCAGGATAAATTTCTTTTCCACCGCACATATTTGCTCCAGCAATTCTGCCTTGGACTGTAGCATTTGGCCAGGTGGCATTTACGGTGAATTTCTGGCGAATAAGGTCCCAAGTTTCAGCAATATCCCCTGCCGCATAAATATGGGGAAGATTCGTGGCTAAAGAGGAATCTACCTGAAGACCTTGACCCATCTTGAAGCCGACATTTTTTAATTTTCCTAGGTTTGGACGAACCCCCTTGCCAACAAGTACTAAATCAGCGGCAAGTTCTGTTTTAGTTGGGATCAAAACGCCTTGAACATGGTTTTCTCCGGTGATTGTCTCAACCTCCGTCCGTAAGAGAAATCTCAGTCCATTCGCTTCTAAATGTTCCTGAATTAAGCTGGCTGCCCTTTCATTAAGCATTTGAGAGAGGATCTGATTGGAAGAGATCAAAACGGTAACCTCAAGCCCACGCCTTTTTAAGGCATAAGCGCTCTTCAGACTGACCAAACCCCCTCCGATGATGACTGCCTTTCTCGCTCCCCGCTCTAAGACATCATTAATTGCTAAAGCATCTTTCATGGTGCGCAAGGTAAAAACTTCTGGAAGGTTTCCGCCCGGGAGCGTGAGTTCATTGGCTGAAGCGCCCATTGCAAGTAAAAGCTTGCTATACTCCCACTCGCGTCCATCAGCACTTTGAACCCGTCGACTTGTGGGTTCTATGCCAGTAATCTCGACTCCGTAGACAATGGTTAGCTTAAGTTTTTCAGCGAAATCAACATCGCGTAAGTAAAGGCGGGAAACAGGGATATCCCCTGCTAAGAAATACGTGGTTAGACAACGAGAGTAACTTTGTTCTTGTTCAGCCGTGAGGACGATAATTTCTGACTTGGTGTCGTGCCTTCGGATTTCTTCAACCGCAAACAGTCCGGCCGCGCTATTGCCTATGACGATATAGCTCATAATTTCTTCCTTCCCTTAATTAGGAAGTCCGAGCTTTTTCCGTTTCGCTCGGATATCCTCAAGCAGTCCAAGAGCCGCTTTTTGGGGATCTGTTTCTACATAGAATTTTCCCCCGATTACATCACTCAGTCCAACAGTCAACAATTCAGTCACCGCTTTACTCCCTAGCACGGGCGGAACAACGCCTAGGTGAGTGGTGAGCCCCATGGTCACCGCCCAAGTTCCGATACTCAAGGCTTTTTCATGTTGAAGTTCTGGAGCACTCGCCGCCACGGGCAATAATGCCGAATCAACCTGCAAATAACGGGCAATAGCTGTTACCAGATCCCCAATCCTAGAATTGTCGACACAGCTACCCATATGCAGGACAGGGGGAAGTGGAGCACCAAGACCAGCAGCTTGCCCTATCGCGGTCAGGACTGCTTTCAAACCTTCTCCGGCATAGGTCTCAGTACCTTCAGAGTTCATCATACCAGCTTTAGCTAAGGCGTGAGCGGAACATCCTGTAGCGACCACCAAGACGTTATTTTTAAGGAGTTCCTTCACTAATTCTACATGATTAAGATCTTGAGTCACTTTGACATTGTTGCAGCCCACGGTCGCCACAACCCCCAGGATATTACCATTAACTATATTATCGATCAGAGGTTTCAGGGGTTGGACAGGGTCCACTGCTGAGAGTGCTCCGATGATGGCTTCCACACTAAATCCCGCCATAATCTTACGTTTATAATTCGGAATTTTGATTTTCTTGCTGTCTCTCCGTCGATAAGCAGCTATTGACCTTCGAACAATTTCCTGAGCTGCTTGATCCGCGTTTTCTAAAGTAAATGGAACGTGGGTGGCTCCCGGAATTTTGACGATCGGCATGGTTGTAATGATCTCAGTATGGTAACAAGCAGCCACTTGAGCTAAGGAAGGCATGATACATTGCACGTCGACGACCATAGCATCAACGGCTCCGGTGACAATGGCCAGTTCTTGAGCTAAGAAGTTAGTAACCAGCGGAATCCCTTTGCGCATTAAGACTTCATTTCCCGAACAACAGATTCCAGACACTAAAATTCCCTTGGCTCCGGCTAAGCGTGCTTCAGCTTGGAGTTGGCCAGCCCAATAGACAATTTTCTCAGACAGTAAGGGAACATGACCATGGACGATAAGATTAACCGAGTCTTCCTTAAGAACCCCTAAATTAGCTTCGGTGACTACCGGTGTCGGGGTTCCAAAAAGGATATCTTGCATGTCTGTCGCCAGTTTTAGACCGGAATAGCCATCGACTAGCCCTTGTTTAGCGGTCGATAGAACTAGATTCACTGGGTCAGCATCCATCCCCATCGTTGTCTGATGCATTGCTTCGCGGATTTCTCGATCGGGATTGCGAGGGAGAATTCCAAGGCTCTCCCAAACGGCAATTCTCTCTTTAGGCGCATTGACCATCAACCAGTGTACAGGTTTCTTACTATGGTTAGCGAGATCGGCATAGGCAACTTCAACAACCTCGATAGCGAGGTCCGCTTTGCTTTTGCCAGAGATCTCTAAACCTAATCCCTTGGCCACATGGTGTAATTTTTTTTCGTCGGCGATGTTATAATTAATTTCTCCCTTGGCTGCCAACTCCAAAGCCTCAACAGCCTCGTAAGCATGGTCTACATGGGCTGCTGCTCCGCCAGCCACTTGCCTAAGTAAATTTCGAGCTACAATCGTATCCGCGCTGGCTCCGCAAATCCCTGTTTTAGGCCCATTGCCAAAGGGATCAATTCGACAGGGACCTTGGACACAATGGCGGCAACAGATTCCTAAAGTTCCAAAACCACATTGGGGCTGTTGGGCTTCATATCGATCCCAAACAGTTTCGACTCCATCTAAGGCCGCTTTGGGCAATAATTCTAATACGGCAGGATCAATTGATTTATGAGATTTCATAGTTAGTTGACTCCCTTCATTTGGTTTAAGAAGGTTTGCCTTCCGCTGTGGGCAAACTCAAGAACCTCAACAAATTCCAAAACCTTTGTCGGACAGGCGGCCACACAGGCCGGATCATAATCTAAGTCCTGACAACGGTCACACTTGGCAACTCTGTGGGTCGTCGGAATTTCGGCAATTACTCCAAATGGGCAAACCATAACGCACATCATGCATCCTACACACTTTTGTTCATTAACTTGAATTAACCCTGTCTTCGAGTCGAACTGCATAGCCCCACTCATACAGGCATGAACACAAGGAGAATCTAAACATTGCCGACATTGCAAGGGGAAATTGAGCTCCCCATTAGACTCTACAAAGATCCGTTTTTGCGGTGGTTTGAGTTCTTG
>JAJYAS010000557.1 GCA_021779415.1 Bacillota bacterium | reverse complement strand
CGTAGCAAGAAAAATACTTATCTTGTTATTTCTATAAATATCGAGGGAATCCTGCAATAAAATCGCTGATCTGATATTAATCCTTATAAAAGCCAAAGGAGAGCCATTCGATGACTCTCCTTTAGCTTTTCCACTATGATTAAACTTTCAATTTTTGCTTATGTTTTCAACCAGCTCGACGACGAGTAACTCTCTGAGGTAATGTAAGAGATCGAGACTCAGATAAAGATTCTAAGCGTTCCACCGACCCATCTGACAAAACTTCATAAATCTTTACCACTCCGTCTCCGTCTCCCTTCGTCCATTCATGACAACATTCTCTACAGTAATAACGTTCACGGCCAATTCGGCCGACCTCACGCGCTTTACATAACGGGCAATTCATGATCTCGCCAACTCCTATCAGGGTTTCCAATATATTATTTGTTATTATATCGTAAAAACAAACGGTCTTCTTTAAGAAATTGTGAAACTTTTGTGTTCTTTTTTCCCGAGACACTTTTTGAATTCTAAAAAACGGACTGAGAAAACCATGTCTAATATTGCACTTTTATGGAATAATTTTTAAAAATGGCAAGGAAAAAGAAGGATTTTAAAGATATAGGAAGAAACAATAGGATAAAAATATCTAATACAACCATTAAAGGAATCTATGAATTAATTGAGAGGAGACCAACTAAGGTGTTTTCAATGAAAAGGCATTCCCAATCAGGAACTGCCCAAATGGCCCTTGATAAGGATGAACTAAAAAAGTTGGCGGAGTGTTTAAACAAGTGTGACCTCAGAAAACCACTTGAAGTAGAGCTCTCGCCCTCCAGCTCACTTTCAAGTACTGTACAACTGATTAACGATCTTATTAATTCCCGTCAAAACTCCGTTACCGAATGCATGCTTGATATTAACAGTGTAGTCGGACAAATGACCAGCATGACTTCAATCCGGGAAATGCTTCAGGGCATTCAGGAACTAGCACCGCAAATGGAAAATATGTCCGTTCAAGCTGAGGAAATGGGTGCCGCCGCACACTCAACAGCCTCCTCCGCTTCAAATGCCGCATCCTTTGTCGAACAATCCCTGAGCACTGCAACCTCTGGAGTTGAAAAAATCCAACAAGCCGTCAACTTCGTTGAACGCTCCTTTACCCAGTTTGAGCATGTAAGCCAACAAGTACAGGATGTTCTGAATTCAATGAGTGAAATTGAACAGATCGTCAA
This sequence comes from Bacillota bacterium, assembly GCA_021779415.1. Next base: position 2,414 of record JAJYAS010000557.1, on the reverse strand, counting down.
TGTCATTGCGGAAGTTGCCGAACAAACCAACTTACTAGCCTTAAATGCAGCGATTGAAGCCGCTCGTGCGGGAGAGCAAGGACGAGGATTTGCGGTCGTTGCTGATGAAGTGCGCAAGTTAGCTGAACATACTAAGATTTCGGTCACAACCGTAAGACAAAAGATTGGGGATTTAAGCCAAAACTCTCATCGTACAGCAGGAGACATTCTTTCCCTCTCTCACACGATGCAGGAAGGGAAATCAGTCATGCAAGGCGCTGGTCAAGAGGTAGAACAGATTTTAAATCACGTCGTAACGATTTCCAGGGATATTCAGCAGATCGCGGCAGGAAGTGAAGAGCAAAGTGCCGTTATCCAAGAATTTTCCCAGATCATAAGCCTTGTTAATGATTCTACCCATACAACTGAACGGGTAGCAACTCAAACTGGCGAAGGGATTTATGCAATTAGCCAACGACTCGGAGAAGCCCGAAACCGCCAGATTCAGAACGTCCCACTAATTAATACCCAGCAAGCCCTCGAACTATCTAAAACAGATCATCTTCTTTGGACTTGGCGTATCTATAATATGCTCTTGGGTTACGAACAAGTGGACCCCAATAATGTGGGCACCCATCACGATTGTCGTTTAGGTCGATGGGCTGATGGTCCCGAAACTACTGCCCTGCGTTCCAACCCGCTCTTCATGAAACTTGAGTCCCCGCATGCACGCGTCCATGATTTAGCACGCCAAGCAGCTCTTTCTTATAGTCAAGGTAACACTGCTCAGGCCGAAAGTTTATTGTCCGAGATGTCTCAAGCATCTAATGAAGTTGTAAACATCTTAGAAGAATTACAATTGTTGGTTTAATTTAGCCAATTTCATATCCCTACAAAAAAGGATCGGCTTAAGTGTTATGAACACAAAAGCCGATCCTTTTGTATTTGGAAAAACCCTACCAATTTTATACCCTTCTGTACTGCGCTTTCCCAATTTCGTAGAGATTATTTCCCTCATGATCAATAATTACCATGACCGGAAAATCCTTCACAACTAAGCGTCGAACTGCCTCGGGCCCCAGTTCGGGATAAGCAATAACCTCAGCTGAAACAATGCGCTTAGCAATCAGGGCACCTGCTCCTCCAATTGCTCCAAAATAGACAGCACCGTGTTTCTTCATGGCTTCAATAACTTCTGGCAAGCGAAGCCCTTTGCCGATCATTCCGGTTAACCCCTTGGCAATTAGCTTTGGCGAGTAGGCATCCATCCGTCCGCTCGTCGTTGGCCCAGCCGAACCAATCACTTGCCCTTCTTTAGCGGGTGAGGGGCCAACAAAATAGATAATTTGATCGGTCATCTCAAAGGGGAGATCTTGGCCTTGTTCTAGTGCTTCGACCATCTTTTTATGGGCGGCATCGCGCCCAGTGTAAATAACCCCATTGATTAAGACATTATCTCCCGCTTTCAGGCTCTTAAGCTTTTCTTGGGTAAGGGGTGTATCGATGCGGATAGCTTCACCCATTATATTCCCCTCCCTTGTAAGGTAATTTCCTTATGGCGAGTTGCATGGCAACCAATGTTTACTGCAACCGGCATTCCGGCAATGTGTGTGGGATAGACCTCCAGGTTCACGGCAAGAGCGGTCGTAACTCCGCCAAACCCCTGAGGTCCTATTCCTAAACGATTCACACGATCCAATAGTTCTTCCTCAATTTTCGCTAAACGTTCTTCCGGATTATGTTTCCCGACTTCACGTAATAAACACTTTTTAGCTAAGAAAGTGGCTTTTTCCATAGTTCCTCCCACACCCACTCCAACAATAATGGGGGGACAGGGGTTTCCACCCGCTCGATCAACTGTATCCACAACAAATTGCATGGCACCTTCAAGTCCCTCAGAAGGTTTACACATTTTTAAACCACCCATGTTTTCACTGCCGAACCCTTTGGGCGCCACCACTAAATGCAAAGCATCCCCTGGGACAATATCGTAATGAATCACTGATGGCGTATTATCCCCTGTATTGACACGCTCAAAGGGATCCTTGACGACCGATTTGCGTAAATATCCTTTATCATACCCTCGGCGTACCCCTTCATTAATAGCCTCTGTGAGACCTCCACCGACCACATGCAAATCCTGACCGATTTCTACGAACAGGACTGCCATCCCTGTATCTTGGCACATGGGGACTCTTTCATCGTGCGCAATTTCAGCGTTTTCAATAAGGCGCTCTAAAACCTCCTGGCCTAACGGAGAAGGCTCATCCTTTAATGCCCGTTGAAACCCAGCCATAATATCCGCGCTAAGGTCATAATTTGCCTCAATACAAAGCTTTTCAACCGCCGCAATAATCTCGTCCACGAGTATTTCCTTCATCTTTTCTATCCCCTCCTTAAAAAGTCTTTGCGCTAATCACGATTTCAAAGAATAA
>JAJYAS010000556.1 GCA_021779415.1 Bacillota bacterium | reverse complement strand
TGGTGGGCTTACTTGTCTTGCCGGAGATATTATCGGTGATTATTCGTTTAGGCAGCCTTTAAAATTAGGCGATAGGCTTGTATTTTGTGACATGGCCCACTATACTATGGTGAAGAACAATATGTTCAACGGCGTGAATCTCCCTGCTATTGCACTTTTTAGTCCTCAAGAAGGTATTAAGATTATCAAGCAATTTGGTTATGAGGATTTTAAAAACCGTTTATCCTGATCAAAGAAATAAGATATTCTGCTGGTGAGGTTTTTTATGTATGATTTAGCGGATTATAAAAGAACAAATCATAAAAGGAACTATGTTCATGATTTTCCGAAAGGGATTTTAGATGTCATTGAGGCGGACTATCCTAATCGATATTTTTTAATGTTAGAGGGTCGAACCCAGATGACAACCTTGTTTTCTAATGAAGAATGGATAGACATCTTGATCAAGTCGAGAGATTCCTACCAATGTAATAATCAACGATTAAATCTAACCAGAAAATATTCTGTTCAAGGAATTTGATAAGAAAAATTCTTAATGGATAATAAAGCATAAGGGGTTAGGCTGTGCTCAATGTGCAGTCTAACCCCTTTTTTGTACTAGACCCCCATATACCCCTTTTGCTTTAGAATATTCAAGTCTACCATTTATAAACGTAAATAATACCTTCGAATTTATATCAAATGGATCGCCACTATAGACAACTAGGTCCGCATCATATCCGGGCGTTATTTCACCAACCTTATCACCACAGCCAAGTATTTCTGCTGGATGTGAGGTTAATAAATGAAGAGCGTCTTTCTTTTTTAGACCTTCAGCAATGGTCAAGGCTGCAATTGTGCGTAATTGGTCAATAGAGTTATAGGGGTGATCTGTAATTAGGGCTACTTTTACGCCCGCTTCCACTAAGTTGATGGCAGTTTTATAGTTGCGACTTTTTAGTTCCATTTTAATCCTAGGGGTTAACATGGGTCCGAACGCAACCGGAATTTGTCTTTCCTTGAGGTAGTCCTTAACCAAATCTGCTTCTGTACCGTGTTCTATCACAAGTTTACTAATCTTAAACTCTTCGGCAATGCGTATTGCCGAAATAATATCGTCAGCCCTATGAGCATGAGCCCGTAAGGGCATAACCCCTTTGAGCACTGGTATGACAGCCTCTAAGCGAATATCACGGTACTGAATCTTGCCTTGATCTTTTAAACCTATATAATCTTCTGCCTTCATAAACAATTCCCTAATTAAGGCAGAAGTCCCCATCCTCGTCACTGGACATTTACTATCTTTACCATACGTCGTGATCGGATTCTCACCAAGGGCAATTTTTAGGCCAACTGGATTTTTTAAGATCATATCATCAAGGATGTGACCCGCTGTTTTTATGGCTAGGGCTAAACCACCTACGGCATTATTGCTTCCTGGGCCAGTCATGACGGTTGTAACACCGGACTTTACGGCATCTTTAAACGCGATATCTAAAGGATTAACGGCATCAATCCCTCTTAAATGGGGTGTGCAAGCGTCGGATGTTTCGTTATTGTCAACGCCTATTTTGCCAGTACCTTCTTCGATTATTCCTAAGTGAGTGTGGCAATCGATAAATCCTGGTACGACAATGTGTTCTTCCATATCCATGATTTCGGAACTGTCATCGGAAAATAGGGTATCTGAAATACAAGATATTTTTCCGCTCTGAATTAGGATATCTTTTTTTTCTGTTTCGCCATTACTCTGCACTATGAGACAATTTTTCAGAAGTAACGAGTTCAATGAGTCCCCTCCTTTTTTTGAAATTGAAGGGAGATCCCTTTTTATGAGATCCCCCTCATCGAATAAGTAATAACTTTAATTATAGATTTGCAGCACTGCAGTATCTGAATTTTTCATGAACAAACGTTTTTTTTACATTACTAGGGTTACCATGAAATGGATTTTTATGCTCTTTAGCGCAATTGATCAAGCATGTGACTTAAGTCGCAAAAAGTTATATAATAACCCCTATACATAAAATAAAAAGCTGCGTATGAAACATTTAGCCGGAGGTAGAACATCAAGATGATGAACCCTTTCTTTCTTATAGTTATTGCTTTAATTCTTACAATTTATGGTGGTCTCAATTATTACGTGGGTCTGCGAGGGTGGCAGGCTTTATTCAGTTATTTGCCTTTTTTAAGTTTTAAGGTATATTGGCTGCTCTTTTTTTTAATTTCCTCTGCCTATTTATTGAGTCGTTTAGTCGAGAAGTATCTTCCGACTGTGTTATTCGAAGGATTAAATGTGCTAGGGGCTTATTGGCTGCCGGTAATGTTATACTCCTTATTGTTGATCACAGCGCTAGATATCCTACGTTTGCTGGATCGGTGGATTGGATTTGTGCCGCTGGGGATAAAACAAAGTTTAAACCCGGCTTTGGGATTAACTATATTGATCTTAGTCGTTGGAATTGTAAGTTATGGAGCTTGGAATGCCCGTCATCCTCAAATTAAGCATTATGATATATCGATTGCTAAACAGGCTGGCTCTCTTCAACAATTGCATGTTGTCATGGTTTCCGATATTCATTTAGGGACAATTGTTCATAATGAACATCTGACCAAAATGGTCAATACGATTAATGAACTTAAGCCTGACCTGATCCTGTTTGCTGGGGATGTGTTTGATGAAAATATCGAGTCCTCGAATAAACAGGAAGTTTCCGATAACTTTCGCAGACTAAGTGCTCAATACGGAGTTTTTGCGGTTTTAGGGAACCATGAGTACATTGGCGGCAATGCTGAAGAAGCGATCAAATACCTTGGTAAGGCAGGAGTGAAGGTCTTAAGGGACAGTTTCGAAGAGATCAATGGTGCTTTTTACTTGATCGGGCGAGATGATAAGTCGGGGTCTCGCTTTAGCGAAGGAAAACGACAAGACCTAAAAACCTTAATGCAGGGTTTCAATCATTCATTGCCGATCCTTTTAATGGACCACCAACCGTCTCAGTTATCAGAGCCTTCAGAACAAGGCATAGATTTGCAAATGTCCGGACATACACATCGTGGACAAATGTTTCCCTTTCAGTTTATTACAGAGCGAATTTTTGAAGATGACTGGGGATACCTGCGTAAGGGAGATTTCCAACTGATTGTTTCTTCGGGTTATGGTACTTGGGGTCCTCCAGTACGAATAGGAAATAGTCCCGAAATTGTGGATATTACGATAACGTTTAAGCAGTAAAATCATTTAGCTTAATGCTGAACATTGTTGAGACTTTCTGAAGAAAACCTTTGGCGATGCCTATAAGGAACACAATGAAGAAGGACTACATGAAGCAATGCAAAAACCCCCACTGTATAGAAGTGGGGGTTTTGTTACTCTTTGTTTACTTGAGCATTTCTCCAATACCTCGACCAAATTCCTGACAATTAATGAGGCTATCCTCATCTGGGTTCCAAGTTACTTTTAGCCCTTCGTTGAGTAGCTCAAATCCGCCGTGTTCTAATTCAGCTGAAATAAGTTTAGTGTGTTCGCCACTCCAACCATAACTACCAAAGGCAGCCCCCTTTTTATTTTTAAATCCTAAACCCTTAATCATTTCTAATATTCCGGCGGCGGAGAAAAGGATTCCTTTATTAATAGTCGGGGAACCTAC
>JAJYAS010000555.1 GCA_021779415.1 Bacillota bacterium | reverse complement strand
GTTTACCAGAGAAACAGTAAAGGATCTCGTTTCAAAATCCTTCCGGCAGAGGCCGTGCTGCCTAACAAGTCGTTGAAGCCGACCCCTTAACGACTGGCTTCTAGTGGGGCACAGGAAACGTAAACGCGGTTGGAGGGCTTCGCCATGGCTGATGCGGCGGGGCGGCTTAACTCTATGTTAGGCGGAGCCTTCGGGCAGAGGAAAAAGATAGATGCCATTTTCAGGAATATTTCAGCTAAATCACGAAATGATATCTGTTCAAGACCATGTGACTTTTCTCGAGTACTGCGGTTCAAACTTTCATAAATTTCATGACGACTTTGCGGCGATTGCTTCGGTCGATTTCAACGGAAAGCGGGGCCAGATTCTCAGTACTTTTCCATGCTATTTCTCCGAGGTTGGCGATCTCAAACTAGGAGACTCGATTGTCAGCGACACCAAAATTGCTACTTTCAACGCCGACGGAGAGTCAATTCCCTACAAACTGCCATATGCCATGATCAAGACTGAGAGAAATAAGGTTACTACACTCGTCACAAGGCAAAGGTACCTTGGCCGGGTTCGTAAGCTTATCTCCTCGATCGATGAACTTAGTCGGTCACTTGAATTTGAAGCACCAACAGAGGACAGCCGATCGTATTATGATTATCCAAGAAGGGAGCTGCAGTGGCTGAACGAAGAACTGAAGAAGCATTTTGAGCTAGAAGATTATATACGTGGTACGATGGTCATACACCAGATTAAGAAGAATGTCACTTCAATCGGTGCGAGCTCAACGAAAGGTGAAATTCAGATTCATAGGCCTGAGCTCCTGGAATTGATACACTCAAACCTGTACGTATTCCAAGAAACTGAATTTTCGAATGTGAATTGGAAAACGATATGAATTCTCCTAACATAGTTTCCAACCTGACTTATTTGGGCGTCACGGTTCTTGCCTTTGGCAACAACCGCGCCACCCCAAACGCAGGTTAAAACAGCGTTAGGCGCAAGGGTCATAGTTGGCCTGGCTCCAAGCCCTCGATGAAATTCGGTCTTAAGCCGCGCAGCCCTTTAGATTTCGTGCCGCCTTGAGCACACGCTGCGCTTCTTGTCAGCTCGTATTTGCTCAAGAGCTGCTTCCATACCTACATTTTTCACTGAGTAACAAATGGCAGTAGGAGCACAGACATGAGGAATCTGAAGCCAACCAATCCGGCCCTTAGTCCGGGTGACCTTCCGCGATTGATTGTTGAACGCCTAAACGCCGCAGACGCAGACGGTATTGCAGAATTGTATGAGTCTGATGCAATCCTGATCGGCAGCGACGGTCAGTCCATTCAGGGTAAGGCCGAAATTCGGAGCTTCTACCAAAAACTCTTACGTGATAGACCGCAGTTTCGGCCCGGGGTTGAGCGTTGTAGTATCCAAAACGGTAGCATCGCCCTAACCTAATCGCGACTCGAAAACGGGACCGTGACCACAGAAGTTGCTCGGCGTCAGACTGATGGGACTTGGCTTTGGGCTATCGACCATCCTGCAATTGCGCAAGAACTAGTCTAGCTGAATAATCAAAGGGTGGAGCTCCCCTGTGTAATCAGGCAAAGCGTCGGGAAAGGCCATCTGTATGAGCACCGTCATAGAAAGAGAGTTTACGGCACAATACTTAATGGTGAATTCTCTCTTTCCCCTAACAAGTCGTTGAAGCCGACCCCTTAACGCCCGACTTCTAGTGGGGTATGAAAACGCAAAAGCCGTCAGAGTTGGGCTGATGCCGCGGGGCGGCTTAACTCTATGTTAGGCCGACGCTTCGCGCGAGGAGAAACCATGGCAAAATCGATAAAACAATCAAGGAAGAACTTGACAAAGAGGTACTAACAGATCGGTGTTGTGTGGCAAATTAGTTAGCAAACGAGAAAAACAAGGGAGGGCATCATGAACCAATATAGAGGAATAGCCGGGAAACGGATTTTGATTACTGGTGCTACCAGCGGGTTGGGATTAGCGATGGCCGCCGCACTTATAAAAGAAGGAGCCAAGGTCTTGATCAGTGGTAGAGACCAAAGGAAAATTGATGAAGCCGTCGCTTTTGTTAAATCCCTTCCCGGGAATTGTATTGGAGCTATTATTGATGTTCGAGATGAGCAGTCGATTGAAAAAGGACTTGCCCAGATAGTGCAGCTCTGGGGTGGTATTGACGTGCTGATTAACAATGCCGGAATAGGGATGCAGACCGTGAATCCCCAATTCATGACCAATCCTAAACCTTTCTGGGAAATTTCTTCATCCGGATTCCGTGATCTCATTGATACGAACCTTACCGGGTACTTTTTGGTGGCTAAGGCAGTTGTTCCATATTTCCTAAAGACAGGAAGCGGGCGGATCATCAATATCGGTGTGTCTGAAGGAACGAAAAAACGGAAAGGCTTTATTCCTTATGGTCCCTCTCGGGCGGGGACAGAGTCGCTTTCCCACATTATGGCTCAAGATCTGGCAGGATGCGGAGTTACCGTGAATTTGCTCCAGCCAGGAGGCGCGACGGAGACAGGGATGCTTCCGGAGGAGTCTAGGGCAAAAATGGGCGCACAGTTCTTACGACCAGAGGTGATGGCGGAGCCCGTGATCTTCTTGTGCTCAGACGAGTCCAGAAGTCTAAATGATGAGGAGATTGTTGCCAAGGATTTCCGGGAGTGGAAAACCAAATGGCTCAATTACGAAAACGCCAAACAAAATTGATTTTTTGAAAAGTGAGTGATTATGAGGCCATTGCGATATAGAGGAAGATTATAAAGAAATGCCTAACAATGTTTTCAACCTGACTTATTTGGCCGTCACGGTTCTTGCCTCCGGCAACAACCGCGCCGACCAAAACGCAGGTTAAAACAGCGTTCTCAGAAATTATGGCCTTCTATGATGCATTATTAGTTGACGCAATTTGCCTTATTGTCCATTATTGGATACGAAGGAGAATCAGATGGAGACGTTCATTTTCGCAAGATTCCATGCGCGTCCTGGAAACGAGGACAAAGTGGCGGAAGCTTTGCTCGATGTACTCTCACCGACGCGTGCTGAGCTTGGCTGCATCAACATTAATGCCTTCCGGTCAAACCGAGATCCGCAATTATTCTTTATCCATTCGCGTTGGAAAGATGAGATAGCATTCGAGAAGCACATCACATTGCCTCATACAGTGCAATTCGCAGAGCGCGTAGAGCCGCTGATAGACCATGCCTTTGATCTTAGTCGTACGGAGAAGATTGGATAGGCGCCTCTTTGCTACTTGTCCGAAGCTTCCACCTATGCGTTCTTGTATTCTAAGCTTGAGTTACAAAAAGTCTTGCGCTTCAAGATCGAATAGCGAGAACTGCGCTGAAAATAAAAAGAGGCAAAGATCGCATTTATATTTCCACGGAAACATTCTACCAAGTTGATCAGCATTTGCACACATTTGGCTGATGCGGCGTGGCAACAGAACTCTATGTTGGATGGCTCAAGAATTGTATTTATTCTGTAATAACTGAGGAGATCTATTGAAACCGAATGAATATGAAATCATAAGCTTGCCAAGATCCCGCCTCGCAACCGTTGACCTTAGTCGCCTATGGAAGAACAAGCATTACATGTTCGGGTTGCTTGAAGTTGATGTGACGC
>JAJYAS010000554.1 GCA_021779415.1 Bacillota bacterium | reverse complement strand
ATTTGTGTTGCTCAAGTTGACTAAGGTTAGTTTAAAACAAATACGTTTAAAGTACTGTGATTTTAAGGATTCTTTAAGTGTGAGAAAAATCACACCGGATTGTGTATAATGAACATCAACAGTCTTAAACGTCGATAATGTGTGGGGGTAAAACATATGCTTAACGAACCAGTTAAAAATCCTGTACTCGCCAAAAGTGTTTTTATTGCCGAGGGGTGTAAAATAGCGGGCGACGTAGAAATCGGTGAACACTCCAGTGTATGGTATAACTCAGTCATCCGAGGTGATCTAGCTAAGATTAGGATTGGAAACAGTACGAACGTTCAGGACTTGGTCGTTATCCATGTCAATGAAAATCAGCCCGTTACGATCGAAGACTATGTCACGATCGGGCATTCTGCCATTCTGCACGGATGTAAGATTGGTAAAGGATCCTTGGTGGGGATGGGCGCGATTATTCTGGATGGTACCATGATCGCTGAAGAAACCTCCATTGCTGCTGGGAGCATTGTTTCTGGAAATAAAACCTTTCCCCCACGGGTTCTGCTAATGGGAGCGCCTGCACGAGTCGTGAGAGAACTCACTGATATGGAGATTGCAGCTATGTACAAGACCGCGGAACGCTATGTTGCTAAAGCCAATGCTCAGAGTCATCCTCTATGACACTAGGGTCTTTGCTAAAAACAGTTCTGTTAGTTTAGGGTCGAATTGACGGCCTCGTTCCTTTTTCAATTCTGAAATTGCCTCTTCCCGCGATCGGGCCAGACGATAAGGGCGGTTATGAGTCATTACATCAAACGCATCCACGATTGCAACTAAACGTGATAACAAAGGAATTTGGTCTCCTTTCAACCCTCGTGGATAACCTGTTCCATCCCAATGCTCACGGAGAGCCAAGATTGCTTCGGCGACCACCAATTCGTTGATGGACTGGGCCAAGCGAAAACCGATTTCACTATGTCTTTGCATAATTTCCCACTCGCGATTCGTCAATTCAGTGTGTTTTCCTAGGATTTCTTTAGGGATACCCACTTTACCTATGTCATGAAGCCTTATCATCATGTTCAAATTATCCAGTACCAGTGACCCTGCACTTAATTCCGCGTCTTGAGCGAGATTGACAACTAAACGTCCAACTCTCTCGGCGTGCTCAGGGTCCTCAAAAAACTTTGTTTGGAGTTCCCTTTCTACGCTGAGAATCAGCCTATGCTGCACTTGCTTGCTTTTTTGCAATTTGTCGCTGTACATTCTGGTTTCCGCAATACCAAATAAGTCTAAAATGCTTTTGGTAGGCTCTTCTTGCGTCGCCATACCTAATGAAACACTGAGTTCAGTGGGCAAACCCGCTTGGTGTTTACAGCTTTCCGTAATCCGTTCTGCAATCTTTTCACAGGCTAACCTATCTGTACCTGGCAATAAGATTAAAAATTCATCCCCACCCCAACGTGACACTATATCTGATCTACGCGTACTTTGAAGTAGGGCCTTTCCGAACCCTTTTAAAAGCATATCTCCCTGAATATGGCCAAACACATCATTGGCCAACTTTAGACCATTAAGATCAGCCATGATCACGCTGAGTGGAAAATCCCCCTCCGTCCGGAACTCTTCGATCCAGTTATCCACAAACGCACGATTATGTAAACCTGTGAGTTTGTCGTGAAAGCTGAGGAAAGCCACTTGTTCCTGGGCCTTGTGCTTTTCAGTGACATCCGTAAGTATTAACATACACAATGGATTGTCATCTTCGTAGTTGGGAGGAATTGGTTTAAGCTCAATAGAGAGATAGTGGTCTTCTCGTTTTATGATTTTTGGTAATTTATGAATGGATTTCTGTTGAATTTCTAGATCTGTCGATTCCAAAACACTCTTGAAAACCTCCGCAAAGAGGGTATTTTGTTCTTCATTTTCGCTTTTAAGCAAGTCGAGAATATTTACGCGATTAACCTTAAATCCAAAGATTTTCTCGCATTCTAAGCTATACTCTCGATCGATAATTAAGTCTCGCCCAAAGGTAAGGAACCCTTGCCCCGCATTATCTAGAATGTTTTTGATTTCATTTTCTCGCCGAAGTAGATTTCCCGCTTGAATATCGCTAATTTTAAAAATCCGACGGGTAAAGGTTAATAACCTTTCGTACTGTGTCACAATCGACTGATATTCTGCGAGAAACTCACTTCCTGCGTACTTTCCTTCGGCAAGCTCCAACAATGCTTTCTCCAATACTTGCAATTCCTTCTCAAATAATTGTCTCTGAAAGTCTCTATCCATCATACAGAAAAGTCCTTTCTCGCTTATTCCATTGAACCAAATTCCGCTTCGTTTACTCTATCTAATCTGAAAACCAAGAACTGTAATATCATCCCGTTGAGATTCTTCTTGCCGATAGTCGTTTAAAGCTTGATTAAAGTAATCGCGTTGTTCTTGACTATTAAGGTTGCTGCTTTCCTCTATCAAGGATATAAATCGCTTTCGTCCCAGTGAGTGGTCTTTGGGGCCCCCATTTTGATCGAGAAATCCATCCGTAGTGATGTAGAAGAAATCGTCTTCCCCTATCTCAATCAAGGTATTTTGGAATGTTTGGTCAACGTCTGATTTAAGGTAACCGACACTAAATCGCTCTCCCTGGATCCTTAGGACCCCTGCGTGACTTTTGTGATAGAGATCAATTTTGGCGCCGGCAAAGACTAAGGTGTTTCCTTCAATCAGACATATCCCTATATCTAACCCATCATCCGTAATTCGGGTCCCTTTGTTATGCATTGCGGACTTCAGTCTAAGGTTAAGTTCTGTGATTATCTCTCCAGGGCTAGAATGATAGCCTTCCTGAACGATATGATTGAGAATTGGAGCTACAGCCATGGTCATCAGAGCACCCGGTACACCATGCCCAGTGCAATCTGCCACTGCCACAATTACTTTTGTGTCTATTTTCCGTAACCAGTAAAAATCCCCGCCCACAATATCTTTGGGTAGCCATAAAATGAAGCTATCTTTAAAAGCATCGACAAGCTCTTGGTCTGAGGCGATAATTGTCTCTTGCACTTTCTTGGCATAATCTATGCTATCCATGATCTTGATGTTTTGCTCCGTAAGTTCTTGTGTCCGTTCGTTAACCTTTCGTTCAAGCTCCTCACTGAGCTGTATAGCCTGTTTCAAAGGATTGGCAATTCTAGTCGAGACTAAATAAAAAACAAGGGTGACTATTATAAGGACTAATAAGGCTGCCAGAATTGAATTTCTCAAAATAGACGCCAAGAATCCAGTGGTTTCTTTTCTTGGGACCTGTATAATTAGCTGCCAGTCAGTGGCTTGCAGAGTCTGGTGAACTAAGTCAATAAGTTCACCGTCTGCATTCGTATACTCCATAATTTCAGGTTGATCTGTACCGTGAGTGTCACTCCCTAAAACCATTTGACAAACATCTGAGGGTAAAAAATCTGCCAGCACTCTCCCACGATCTTCTAAATTTGCTGCTAGGTGAATTTTGCCTGAGTGATCAGTTAGCCAGATAGTTCCGATTTCCCCGAATCTATAGGTCGAAAATTCCTGAGAAATATCTTTAAGATCAAGTCCCACCCCTGTTACCCCAAGCGGATGTTCAGGATTACCTATCAAAGCATTAATAAAG
>JAJYAS010000553.1 GCA_021779415.1 Bacillota bacterium | reverse complement strand
CAGTTTCATTTCTTGTTCTCCTTCTGTGCTTTTGTCGTCTGTATAATTATACAATATATCTAATATTGTTTCATCCCTTTTTTAAATAAATTCCTTTAGCTGTATTTGTCGAAATAATAATTTTTTGTTTTTTTAATTATGCTCACCTAAATGGGCATTTATAGGCAATTCTAAGTCTAGTTCTCCTTTTGCAGTATCTCCTTTATCTTACAATTTTCTGCGCTCTCTTATGATAAACTAATCAATGTTGAATCTTGTAACAGGAAGGAGACAGAGTTGTGATTTTCCTAAACTTACGTTCTCTACATCGACGAAGCATGTTTATTTTTTTGTCTCTCATCCTTATTATAAGCATTACTGTCATTAATATTTTCCCACTGACTGCTTTCAGTCGCGTTATTCTCGTCCTCATACCATTCATTACCGTCATCTTATGGTTCGACCTTTGGGTCAGCTCTTGGGGCAAAGCCTGGATCCTATCCTCCACTCTGCTCTTGGCTGCTTTACTAGCTTATCCGAGATTTCTCTCACTCAATTTATTTCTAATCCATGTCCTCTTTCTGCTCCTACTGTTTGGGATGATTTATTTCTACGACAAAAATCGAACACAAGAAAGACTGCTTCATCAACATCGTCTCAAAGCAATGCGTGTCTTGCTTCGGCAGGATCCACCAATAATCCAAACCGTCGACTATTCTCGCCAAGCGATTATTTTATTGGACAATAGAGGATATATCATCGAAGCAAATCATCCATCGTCTCTCCTCTTGTCGTTACCTGAAACATCCTTGATTGGTCAACTTATATCCGACGTTTTAGGTATCCAACATGATTTCCTGACGACTGACACACCCGAGAACGGCGAATTCACCTTGAGAACTCAGGAAGAGGGACAAAAGCATCTCCGTTTTGTAACTCGAACTTTATTGGATTCCCACATTCCATCTGGGACATTATTGATGCTCTTTGATATCAGCGAAGAAAAAAGACGCTCGGAAGCGTATTTACAAGCTGCTAAACTTTCCACTATAAGCCAAGTCTCTGCAGGATTAGCCCACGAAATACGCAACCCTCTTACGACTATTAAGGGATTTATGCAACTGATTACACCCGAACAATGGCCAGAATCCTTCCGTCCTTATCAGCAACTGATGCTTGAGGAAATCGAGACGATTGATAAACTACTCAATAAATTCGTCCTCATAACAAGTCCTTCCGCTCCTCAGATGCAACCCGTTAATTTGACCGAAACTATCCATGCCCTAGCGCAAATGATTCAACCCATTCGTCTTATGCAGGGTGTTACCCTAGTTTTTGAACTCTCCCCTCATGAGATTTATGCCATGGGCGACCCTGAACAACTTTCCCAAGCGCTTCTTTCCCTTCTCACTAACGCGGTAGAAGCCTCACCGAACGATGGGAAAATTATTATTAGGTTGAAAGAACACCAGGCAAACGTCAGAATAAGCGTTATTGATAACGGCCCTGGTATTCCAGAAAACCTTCGCCATCGCGTTCTTGATCCTTTCTTCACCACTCAGGAAGAAGGAACTGGACTAGGATTAACCATTGCTCAACAAATTATCCTCGCCCACCATGGCAAGCTTCACTTCTCCGAAGCATCACCAGCCTGTGGAACTGAAGCGATGATTGATTTACCCGCGCTTTCGAGTTTTACGAATAGCCTTTCTGCCTAAAGTGAATGGTTTAATAACGTACTTCGACAGTTCAGCTCATAAATACCTTTGTCTTGCCAGTTTTCAGGTAAAGTCCAAATCGGAAACTTATCCACATCGTTTATCCAGCAGTACCAACGTCGAATTTCCTCTTCTAGGCCGAGTGTTGTCAGCCAATGTACTCGCCCATCCCATACTAACGGATCCCCTTGTTCATTTTTGGCGTTGACTAGCAGCCAACTTCGTTCCAACACACTCGCCAACAAAATACTTCGAGAGGCTTTCACGAGAGGCTTTTCGAATATGGGGCATACGACACTCAACTGTCCATTGCCTTCGAAAAAATACCATTCTTCCAGTTCAACAATGGAATTCTCACCCCTTTCTTTAGGGAGCCATGGCCAAGGCCAAGAACTCCCCCAGAGGGATTTTAAAACTCCGTCTCCCCGATGAAGCCATAAAGCTAGGAGATCTTGAGAGCGAAGTTTACCTGCTTGCTCCAGGGATTCAAGATGGTCTAGAATGCTCAAGATGACTGAACAAAAATCCGAATTAAGTGACCCTGATGCATCCACCCAACCCTGTTTTTGCCACTTCATCATTTGTGCATTCGTCTTAAGCCACTTTGCTTTGCTGTTCAATTCAAACTTCTTCCCTTTGCGACGCACCTCAGCAATCTCAAAGTTTCCCCATAGGAAAGCAATTTGGTGGGGTTTTATTTGCATGCGAACCTGTCGACTGGTTAATTGAGCAAAAAATGCATTCGCGATCATAAGTTGTTGCCGAGCAACTGGATTTAGGCCTTGTCCCCATCGTTTCATATCCGGGCGCTCTTCTCCCAGAGTGTAGCGTGCCCGGCTGTAATGTTGCTCCTCAGGAATGAGATATAAGCTCGGCGTAAGTTTTTCACGCCAATAAATTGCCCTTGCAGAGATGGTACCTCCTATTTTACCGACAGCATTTAAAAATGCTAATGAAAAATCAGGGGCCACAAAATAGATTACTGTCTTAGCACCATTACTTAGGCGATTTCCCCATAGTACACCGGCTAAAAGGAATTCCTCTTCGCGCAAAATGGAGGAACAGGCGATAATGCCAACACGTAAGGTTGTCTCTCCACCCATGAAATAGGCATAATGTGGTGGGAGTCGGTTTATCTTTTTTTTATCCTCTGGGCATTCAAGCCAGTTCTGAGCAATAAATACCTCAGGATGAGCTTCCCAGATTGTGTTCCAGGTAATACTCACAGTGAACCTCCCTTAGCTTTTCTCCATAAGCATGTTTACGCGCTAAAAGCGAAGTTCATGACAAATTCACAGAAAACTCGAAACCTTAGTTGACCTCCAATGATATCTTACCTAAACCCCTAACCCGCTCTGCCAACTACGCACAATTTTCAGAGTTTCTTCAATAGGCAGAGCGTAGCGAGTATTTCCATCTCGTCCTTCCATGGTTTGCGCTAAAAACAAGGCATTCCAAATGCTTTCGGCACTTGCTTCAACCACCGCTCTAAAGAAGTCATCCAATTCCCAGTCCGATAAATAATCATTACTCTCGCTTGAATAGGTGCTAACCATTAAACAGAAATCACCACTTCCTGTCATGGAAATTGAGCCTGTACGAGCCATCCCCAAACTTGCTCGACGCGCAAGCTGTTTTAGTTGCCAGCGTGATAAGGGGGCATTTGTAATCCCCACAAGAATCAGGGAACCAGGAATGCATCCCACTCCCCGGATCGAAAGAAACTTCCCAACAGGAACACCCGACAGGATAAAATCACGCAAGAGACCGAAATTGGACAAGACAAGCATCCCAACAACATAGTTACGGCCATTCTGCTGAACGCGACGTGAAGAACTCCCAATTCCTCCTTTCATTTGAAAGCAGGACATTCCGACCCCTGCTCCAACATTACCTTGCTCAATAGGCCCTTTTGTCGCACGTTGAAGAGCAAGCAG
>JAJYAS010000552.1 GCA_021779415.1 Bacillota bacterium | reverse complement strand
ATCACTGGGTGCCTTTATGGGCTGGACGAATTTATATGTCCTTCTCTTATTTGTGGTTAGCATAATACTTTTGTTCTTGTTTGTCCGAATTGAAAATAAGACCGATGAGCCGATGCTGGATCTAAGGTTATTTAAAACAAGGGTTATTGCCTTAGCCTACCTCAGTAACTTTCTCAATGGTTTAGCTAGAGGAGCAGTTACCTTTCTACTCATCTTCTTTTTTCAAGGCGTGAAAGGTATGGATCCTGTGGTTGCTGGAATTTTATTATCTCCCTTTGCCTTATCCATGATGATCGTTTCTCCATTCAGCGGAAGGCTATCCGACCGTTATGGTGCGAGAATTTTAAGTTCGTCAGGCCTGTTGGTATCGGCTGTTGGGCTAGGGGGATTAATGATGATCAAACCTCAGACATCCACACTGGAATTAATCCTATGGATGTTCATTATGGGTTTTGGTTCGGGAATGTTCTTCTCACCCAATACGAGCTCTATCATGGGTTCTGTGCCGTCTGACAAACGGGGTATCGCAGCGGGGGTGAACACGATGATGAGTAATGCCGGAATGGTGCTCAGTATTGCACTCTCTATGGCAATTATCTCTTCGAGTATTTCTCCATCTGCAATGCAGGCACTATTTATTGGTACTCAGGTTGGTTCAAATGGCATAGCGATTAATGAGTTTGTTTCTGGTCTTAGAACAGCCTTTACCATATCGTTTGCCTTTAGCCTGCTGGGAGCCTTGATGTCCTATTTAAGAGGACCCAAACCAAACTGGGAGACAGAATAGCACATTTACAATTGGAAATTACAGAACTAGTCAGGGGAGCCTTGCGTTCATAGAGCGTAGGGCTCTCTGTATTCTCGATAGAGATTAACAGAATGAGAATTGGAAATAATTGATTAACTAACGAGCTATTCGGTGCAAATAGTATGTTTTTAGGTGGATATCAGACGAAGTCCTATGATATACTTTTGTATGCCTTACTTCATGATCGGGGAAAGGTATTTCGTTTTGTTCAATTTGTGAGAGGAGGCACTATGCTTCTTTTTAAGGACTTGATGTGGTTTTTCAAGCTGGAGAAGAAAAGCTACGGTATAGGTACACTTGTATTAATTTTTGTAGCTCTTATCAATCTGTTCCCACCTTTCGCAGTTCGGGTCATCGTAGACGGAGTCGGCAAGGGGAATCTGACCCATGGGATCTTGTTAAAATGGAGTTCGCTTCTTTTAGCCTCGGGGTTACTGGTATACGGGTTACGCTATATTTGGCGTTTGCTGATTTTCGGAGCTGCGAGTCGACTTGGGCGTTTGCTTCGAAAGGAACTTTTTGAACATTTCACACGCTTATCACCTCAGTTTTATCAGGATCATCGAACGGGAGATTTAATGGCGCATGCCACTAATGATATTCAAGCGATCGAACTGACGGCTGGGATGGGAGTGTTGACACTTGTTGATTCGATAATAACTGGTAGTTTGGTAATCTTATCCATGGCCTTTGTTATCAGTTGGAAACTCACCCTCATTACCTTACTGCCAATGCCACTGATGGCCTGGTCGACCAGCCATTATGGCACACTTCTTCATAAAAGGTTCCATAAAGCTCAGGAGGCCTTCTCAGATCTCAATGACAAGGTTCTGGAAACTATCTCTGGGGTCAGGGTAATAAAAGCGTTCGGAGAAGAGGAAGCCGAGATTGAAGCTTTTAGAACATTATCAGCTGATGTTGTAGAGAAAAATATAGCCGTTGCCAAGGTGGATGCGCTCTTTGACCCGACAATCCAACTGATTATAGGGATTTCGTTTTTCCTTTCCATTGCCTTCGGGGCGCAAGAAGTGGTCAACGAACGATTGACCTTTGGCCAGCTTACCCAGTTTACGATTTACTTGGGACAGTTTATTTGGCCTATGTTAGCTTTTGGCTGGTTATTTAACATTTTAGAACGGGGTCGGGCATCTTACGACCGCGTGAAGACCCTACTTAGCATTAAACATGAAGTTATTGACCGGGAGTGGGCGAAAGATCAGATCCCCAGTGGGCAAGTAGCTTATCAGAAGGCCACGTTTACTTATCCAGGAACTCATCAGACCATTCTAAGAGAGATTAATGTTCTAATTGTTCAGGGTCAAACCTTGGGGATAGTGGGGAAGACGGGAAGCGGGAAGACCACATTTTTCAGGCTCCTCATGCGAGAATTTGATCTCTCAGAAGGGGATATTCAGATCGGGAAAAATTCGATTTATGACGTAACGCTAGGAGCCTTGCGTGAAGCGATTGGCTATGTTCCTCAGGATCACTTTCTGTTCTCAACGTCAATAGAAGAGAACATCGCTTTCGGCAAACCAGAAGCCACGTTGGAGGAAATCAAAGCTGTCGCTGATGTTGCGGCCATTCACCAGGATATCTTGCATTTTGAAGATAAATATGGCACATTGGTCGGAGATCGGGGCGTAACCCTTTCAGGAGGGCAAAAACAGCGCATATCCATTGCGCGTGCTCTTTTACTTGATCCGGAAATCCTTATTCTTGATGATTCTCTTTCGGCCGTTGATGCCAAAACAGAAAAAGCAATTATTAAGGGTTTAAAAGAACGACGACTCCATAAGACTACCCTTATTTCTTCTCATCGTTTAAGTGCTATTGAACACGCTGATATGATCATTGTCCTACAAGATGGCAGGATTTCTGAACGTGGCTCTCATGCTGAACTCATGGCTATTGAAGGATGGTATGCTTCCACTTATCGAAGTCAGCTGTTAGAAACACTGATTGAAGAAGGGGGAGCATAAGATGGTGATCCGACGCTTACTAAAATATCTCAGACCCCATTACAAAGCGTTAAGTGCTGCTTCGGTTATCTTATTACTCGCCACCTTTGCTGATGTTGTCGGACCAATATTGGTCAAAATCTTTCTAGATCGTCATCTAGTACCACGCTCATTCGATCGACAAGCTTTAATACTCCTTGGGGGAGGGTATTTGGGGCTTAATCTTCTTTCAGCCGGGCTACACTACCGTCAATTGGTAAGTTTTAACCAGATCGCTCTTAAAGTGATTCAACAATTACGGGTCGATGTTTTTAGTCATGTTCAAAACCTCGGTCTTGTGGTCTTCGATAAAACCCCGTCAGGCGCTTTGGTTTCTCGGATAACAAATGACACTGAGTCAGTCAAGGAATTGTTCGTAGGTGTCATGGCCGCTTTTGTCCAAAATTTTGTTTTTTTAATTGGGATTTTTATTGCAATGTTTAGTTTGGATGTTCGTCTAGCCGGGCTTTGCCTTATTTTGCTCCCTGCCATTTTCGGCTTAATGTATTCCTACGGAAGATTGAGTACAAAGGTATATCGGAGAATGCGCAAAGAGCTGAGTCGCCTCAATGCCAAACTGAATGAATCCATCCAAGGGATGACTATCGTGCAGGCCATGCGCCAGGAGAAGCGGTTTCGGGAAGAGTTCGGTGAGATTAACAACACTTACTACCTTGCAGCTATAGCCAACATACGCTTGGAAAGTCTTTTTGTCCGTCCAGCAGTTGATTTGATTTACACCTTCGCTCTCATCCTAGTTCTAAACTTCTTTGGGATTCAGTCCTTGTTCACACCGATCCAGATCGGGGTACTCTATGCCTTCATCAATTATTTGG